>CAMCNF010000001.1 GCA_945876115.1 Verrucomicrobia subdivision 6 bacterium
TTGCGGACCGTCCTCATTTTCGTAAACCTATTCACTCATGTTTTCTCTACTTACTCTTGCGCTCGCTCTCCCTGTCCTCCTTCTCCACGTATCGTTTCCTCTCCAAGCAGAAGAAAATACCTCCATCTCACCTTTTGCCTCCTCACCTCAAGTCGAGGTTCGGGGCGATATCTCCTTTCTTACATCGGCTCGCACTGAAAAACTCGACTTCTATCTCCCCAAGAGCCGCAAAGCTGGAGAAAAGTCCCCTGCTGTCCTTCTCATTCACGGTGGAGGATGGAAGGAGGGCGATAAACGCCAGGCCCGAGAAATCGAATTCGGTATGACCTTAGCCAAAAATGGCTTTGTCGCCGCCAGCATCAACTACGCTCTCCGCTCCGATGGAAAGTTTCCCCTCAATCTACAGGACTGCAAAAACGGAGTCCGCTACCTTCGAGCTCACGCGGATGAGCTGGGAATCGATCCCAACCGCATCTCCGTCATGGGCGGTTCCGCCGGAGGACACCTCGCCCTCCTCGTCGCCTATACCGCAGATCAGTCCAATCTAGCTCCTTCCCAGCCCTACCCCGGAGTTTCCGACAAGGTCTCCTCTGTGGTCGACTTCTACGGCATCAGCAATCTTGCTACCCGAAAGGAAACCGACCCGAACGGCAAGCCACTCAAGATCGAGCCTCTCGACTCCACCACACAATCGATCTTCGGCTCCACCCCGCAGGATTGGAAAAAAGCTTCCCCCGTCACTTACGTCAAACGGGATGTTCCACCCACCCTCATTCTCCATGGCAAAAAGGATACCACGGTAGATTCCGACCAGTCTCAAGAACTAGCCGATACCCTCAAAAAAGCTGGGGCCACCTATGAAATCATTTGGCTACCGAACGCACCCCACTCCTTCTCCTTTCAGTACGCTGTTCCCAAGTCGAAAAAACCGCTAGAGAAGGATATCGGCCCTGCCGTCCTCTCCTTCCTTAAGAAATATCAAAACAAATGATCCCTCGATCTCTTCTTTTTCTCCATCTTCTCGTCTGTCTGGGATACGCCACAGAAGTTCGTGTCACCGATCAGGTGGTGGGCAAAACTCCCGTCATTCTAGGAATCAACACTGGAGATATGCCTCAAGGCTCCGCTTTTCCTGAATGGATTCGTGCCCTTGGAGTCAACGGGGCCCGACTCCGACTCAATATTGCCCCTGAGTCAGCGGAAAATCCAAAGATTGCCTCTGCGGCAGATCTCACCCGTAAGGCCAAAGAACTCCGAAGCCAAGCGGAGAAAAAAACTCCGCTTCTTTGGCAGTACCCCTCCAAGATGTCGACCGAATCCCTGCACGCTCTGCGAGAAGCCAAGATCGAAATCCTTGCCACCATCACCTGCCCGTACGCTTTCAAACTTTTGCAGTCGGACGGAAAGACCAACTGGTCGAATGCGTGGAGTTTTTGGGAGGCCTACTACGCTGAGGCATATCAACTGGCCAGCCAACACCAGGTTCAACGCTACCAAATTTTCAATGAGCCCAATCACAAGGAAAGCGCCAAGTTAACC
Source organism: Verrucomicrobia subdivision 6 bacterium (assembly GCA_945876115.1). Lineage (GTDB taxonomy): Bacteria > Verrucomicrobiota > Verrucomicrobiia > Methylacidiphilales > Verrucolacustridaceae > Verrucolacustris. The sequence goes on from CAMCNF010000001.1 coordinate 1,540, forward strand.
CAAGAAGAGTACTCAGCACGAATGGCCATCGGCACCGACGCCATCCAAGCCGCCCTCTCTGACGCTGCCCAGACCACAAAAACAGCTCTTACTCCCCTAATCTCGGCACCATGTACTGCGGGCATTAGTAACTTCAAGAAAAGTGGAAAACCTGAGGAGCGAGATTCCACGATCGGCTGGGGAGAACTCTCGATGCGGGATCGGCACCACCGTATCGACGGCAAAGAAGATCCTGCCTACGACCAGTTCCAGCAGTACGCCGTCCAACACTACAGTACGAATCCCGACTTCACTTTGGAGAAACTTAAGGAACTCGCCAAAGAGATTCGTGGTACAAATCGCAACACCGATCTCCCCATGATCATGTCCGAATACAACATTCATACCGCACGCGACTTTGCTAAAAAGGAGACAACCATGGATTCGGCGGAGGAGTTCTCCGATGTAGGATCCATGGCTGTTGCCATAGCCGAGTCTGGATTACAGGAGCTGTATTTCTTTCGCCTCACTCTTAGCCAGAACCTTGATGACGGGCAGGTAAAGAAGAACGGGGTCCACTACGTAAACGAAGACCGGCTCGTACCAGAAATCACCGGCACCACTCGAGCTGCCGAGGTCATACGTCTTGCCTGCTTGACTCTTCTTGGAGGACGGGAGCGGTTAGCGACTAAAGCTACCGACCAGATTCGTGCTACCGCCACTCGCCAAAAAGATGAGGTCCGGGTGCTTCTTGCCCGTACGAACGAAACCTCCCAACCTCAAGTCCAGATTTTTCTCCCCACAGCCGTTTCAGGTTCTTTGGTGACATGGGAAACTGTCACCAAGGATACTTTTGGAAATAGTCAGATTCTAAGCCCCAACTCCTCTGGCAGAGGATGGCAGGTGGATCTTCCCTCCCTCTCGGTCGGTCTTCTCACCCTGCGATCATTTTCAGGCGTCAAACCAGAGACGCTCCCCCCAGCATCCGCTACTTCTACCTCGGGCTCGGTTCTTCAATCAGGTGGGACCGATCTTGCTCAGACCCTTTTCACCTTTGAGTCCACTCAGTCAAAAAAGCCTGCTACCCGCTTTCTCCATCTGAAGGGCAACTACTCTGGCGTCCAACCCGTTGCCCTGCATCTTTACGCTCTACGCAAACCAGCAACCTCTGGTGATAGCTTTTCGTTCCGCAAGAAAGAGATGCCGAAAGCGGATGCCTCAAGCTTGACCGTATCAGGCTTGGGCACCAATCTGGATTGGATGGGCGGATTCACCTATTCGCCAAAACAAGCGGAAGCCTGGATCGACATCACCTCTGCATTCGAGCGTCGAACAGACGGTGCACTGCAAGTAGTGGTCGCAAGAGACATCCGAAACAAAGGAGATCAGATTTCTCCTGAGGCGGTCGAATGGAGCTCGGCGGAAATCGTGTCTTACCCGCGATAATATCCCCAACGGGATCGACTACTCTTCTGTTTTAGCTGGGGCTTCCGCAGTCCCTGCAGCTTTGGTCACATCAATTGTGGCCGCAGTTGCGAAATCAGTAGCTTTAGGGGTGACGGCAGCATTCCATTTCGTCTTTATATCGGTTGCTGTTTTGGGTTCACCATTCACTTTAATTTTCGTCTCGGCATCGATCAGGAAAGCGGTCGATGCTTCTGCCCCTTTGACTTTCACCGTGATCTTTTTATCAGAAATATAACCAATCTTCCCTGTAACCGTCTCTGCCGCTGAGTTCGTCACTGCTGGCTTTTTTACCTTGGCAGGTGCGGGAGCCTCTTGGGCAAAGCCGAGAAATGTTCCAAGGATGGTGAGGAGTAGGAGGGTAGTTAGTTTTTTCATAGGGCCTGCCTTTCTGGTTACGTTGCAAATCATTCCAGATCGATTCGTAGATACAATATCATTTTATGCGGTTTTGATGCGTACAGGTTCCAACCTCGGATTCAGGATCTGGAGAATGAGAAGGGAAACTAAGTAGGCACCCGCACAAAAGGCGAAAAGGATCCCATACCCTGCTGCAACATTTCCAGAGGCCTTGTAAGAGTCGAGCAGGATACCCGTGACGATTGGAAAGAGCATTCCTCCGATGGCTCCCGCCATTCCCCCAATCCCAATGACCGAAGCCACCGCCTGTTTAGGAAAGGAGTCGGAGACGGTCGTAAACAAATTCGCCGAAAAGGCTTGGTGCGCAGCTCCTGCCAGCCCGATCAAAAGGACAGCTCCCCAATCCGAAGCTCCTGTCACCGCTAAAATCGGAACGACACAAAGAGCAAAGAGAAGCATTCCCCCTTTCCTTGCACGATTCATCGACCAACCCATTTTCGCCAAATGACCCGTCACCCACCCCCCCGCAATACTCAGAACGGTCACAATCGAGTAGATGGTGACAAGGAGTACCCAGCTTTTTTTAATATCGAGCCCTCGGGTCTGCTTAAAGAAGTCAGGCAACCAGATGAGGAAAAACCACCAGACAGGGTCGGTAATCAGCTTGGGAATAATGAAAGCCCACGTCTGCCGATACCCCAAGAGCTTACCCCATGGTATTTTCTGACTGCTTTCGGGAACTCCCGCCACTTCATCACTGCGAATCAAAGATAACTCTTGGGAAGTGAGCCCCTTCATTTTTTCGGGAAGCTGAAACCAGGGGATCCAGAAAAACAGCCAGACGAAACCAGCCAGACCTGCCGCAATAAAGGGGGATTGCCATCCCCATGTGAAAGCCATCCAAGGAACAATTGCGGGAGCGATAATTGCGCCGACATTTGTTCCTGCGTTAAAGATACTTGTGGCAAGTGCCCTCTCCTTCTTTGGAAACCAGAGGGCAACGGTTTTAATCGCTGCAGGAAAGTTTCCGCCCTCCCCTAGGCCGAGGGCTACTCGGGCCCAGATAAAACCACCAACACTACCTACCAAGGCGTGTCCCATCGCCGCCACACTCCAGGCTGCAATCGATACGGTGTAACCGATCTTTGTGCCAAAGCGATCGATGAACCAACCGAACCCAAGAAGACTTAGCCCGTAGGCCCCTTGAAAGGCTGAGTTGACCAAGCCAAACTCCGCATTCGTCCAGTGAAGTTGCTCGTCCAGAATCGGCTTGAGAAGGGAGAGAATCTGACGATCGATATAGTTGATCGTCGTGGCAAAGAAAAGAAGAGCACATACGGTCCAGCGATTTCCAATCATTCTCGCAATAGCATTCATGGATTCATCTCTTTCTTTCTCCAATATTTCTCCATGGCAGGTTTCAATAGCGTGGCCATTTGCTGGTACCCCTCCACGTTTAAATGAAGTCCATCCGCCAGATAAAGATCATCCCTGGATTCTCCCTTCGCGTTCTCCAAGGCAGGGTTCACATCCACATAAAAGACCCCCTCTCTTTTTTTGCTTAACTCTTGATACCCTCGATTCACCGCATCAACCCCTTCCATCTGCCCATCCTTTCGCTTTTGAGGGGATCGATGAGTTGAAACAAGCAACACTTGGATTGATGGATCGAACTTCTTTACCTTGTCCAACCACTCCTCCGTTCTTTCCAGTACCGACGCAGGGTCTTTCTTTCCTTTGATGTCGTTACTCCCGCAGTACCAGACGATCAGTTGCGGACGGCATGGCGGAACCACCTGTTCAAAGAACATCAGCTGATGCGAGGTCTGGGAGCCTCCAAAGGCTCGATTCGTCACAGGCAAGGGAGCAAGATCACTCACTGCATTAGTCCACCTTTTGAAAATGCTACTTCCGACCAGCAGAACACCCCCCGGTGCATGAGATGGCAAGTTGGCAAATCGACCCACCTCATTAGCAAACTTGTTCGTCGTAGCGGTGGGAGTAACCACCTCGGCACCCCAACACTGGATGCAGACAAAGAAGATTAGAAATATTGAGAAACGAACGTTCATGGAACTCTATTTTGTCTTTGGTTTTAGAGTTTGATCTAACCAGCCAAAGATCAAATCGGTAATATCCAAGATAACCGGCTTATCTGGACTCATTCGAACATGGAAGTCGAAAGTGTGGGGTGCGTTCGGGATCAGAATCAGGGCATTGCGATCTTGCGAAAGTCTAGTTTCCAAAGCATCGGTCTCCGCCTGATTCGCAATCGTGTACTCAGGACAGGAGAGACCTGCCTCAATTAACTTGGCTCGTAGAAGTTGGCTTTGATTGGGTAGCACCGTGCTATCTCCTGTGCCATGAACCATGAGTAGAGGAACTACGTTCGTTCGAATGTAGCTGGTGGGAGAACCCCGCCGGTAAAGATCTGGAGCTTCAGCCTTCGTCTTATTGAACATCGCCATCTCAGGTTTGTTCGTATCAGGTCGCGCACGATCACTCTTGTAGGCCATCAGATCAACCGCCCCATAGAAGTCCACCCCACAAGCGATCTTGCTGGAGATGTTCGTTCGGGAACCCTCCCCTTCAAACCCATCCCCTGGACCCGTCGTGGCCAACATGAATGCAAGATTCCCGCCAGCCGATCCACCCAGTGCCCCAATTCTATCGGGATCGATATGATACTTTTCCGCATTCATTTTTAGCCAGCGAACCGCCTCTTTGACGTCGTAGATGCACTGGGGCCAAGTCACCTGCCCCTTAGTTTTGCGTAGCTTATAATTAATACTCATCGCCAAGTAGCCACGCTTGGCTGCGTTCGTGCCGAAATTGATTTCACGGTAACGACGCTTATCCCCATCATTAAATCCACCCCCATGAATCAAAATTAATGCGGGTGCCTTCTGCCCTGGCGTAAGATTCATTGGGAGATAAAGATCCGCCTTCTCTTTTCGGTCCCCCTCCAAGTAGCTCACATCCAGCTCATGAGGAATATCCGCAGGAATTTCCAGTGGCGGCTTAAGTGTCTTTGGCTTCTTCAGCTCCTCTTTTCCCGCTGGAGCGGGTGCGTCTTCACTCATTTCGTCGTCAGACTGCTCCGTGGGAGCCGAAAACAAGGGCACAGACAAAAAGAGGACCAAGAAAAATGGTAGGAAGAAATTTGCCATTATGGGCCAACCTGAAATTGGGCCAACTGACGAATATCGGTCGAGGATGATCCTAACTCCACCACAAACTCACCTGGCTCAACTGTTCTCAGATTATTTATGTCGATTAGCTCCATATCCTGACGCCCCAAGGAAAAGGTCAGCGTCTTTTTCTCCCCAGGCTTGAGTCTCACTCTTTCAAATCCGCGGAGGACTTTTTCATACGGGATCACAGAGGCGAGAACATCTTTGAGGTAAAGTTGCACCACCTCGTCCCCCTCCCGCTTGCCACTGTTTTTTACCTCAATCGAGACTACAACCTCTTGTCCCGCCTGAATCTTTGTTGGCTTCAACCTAACTCCACTGTAGGTGAACTGCGTGTAACTTAGCCCATAACCAAACGGGTAGAGAGCTCCTTCAATCAGACAGTCACCCGCTCCATTCGGATCATCTTTTTTACCCATTCCCGCCTGACTTTTCGGCTTCGCTGGGAAGTTAAACTCGATTTGTCCGACGGAGCGGGGAAAGGTAACTGGCAACTTTCCTCCTGGATTCACATCCCCAAAAAGCGCTTCGGCCACAGCCATTCCACCATACTCTCCTGGGTACCAAGCCTCGAGAATGGCCGAGGCCTTCTCCTCCAAAAGATTCACCGAAAGAGAACGTCCGTTCAAAAGCACTGCCACGACAGGCTTTCCTGTTTTAACCAGTACCCGCACCAATTCGTTCTGATGGCCGGGCAGATCTAGAGACGTTCGGGTTTTACTTTCCCCAGCCATCGCCCTCGACTCTCCTAGAACCACGATAACAACTTCTGCACTTTGAGCCGCTTTTATAGCCTCATCGAGAAGAGCTTGAGCCGAGGAGCTCGGTGGTTCGGGCAATATTTCAGAAAGTGGCCACCTCTCATCCTGGTACTCGCAACCCAACCGATAGACAACCTCCGCCTCTGGGAGGATTTTCTTCACTCCAGACAAAACAGAGATGACCTCACCCCCGAAAGATCCATACCGACCGACTGAGGTGTCATACTCATCTGCCGCAGGACCACAGACCAGAATTCGTTTCACGCTTTTCGCCAATGGCAAAGTATCCTTGCTGTTTTTCAGCAAAACCAGCGACTGCCTCGCCGCCTCTTTGGCTACCTCGGCGTGGGCCTTGCAGTGGACTACCGCATCCGATTGAGCTGGATCGGTAACCGGCGGTCGATCGAACAAGCCCAACTCAAACTTCACCCGGAGCACATCCCTTACCCGATCATTCAGCACCGTTTCAGAAAGCTTCCCCTCTTTCACCAGCTCACGAACAGGTAGAATAAATTTACTTGGAGAATTAAACTCAGTGCGAACATTTCCACCTGCTTCCAGATATTGGCGACAAGCTTCCTTATAATCGGCCGCTACATGATGTTTGCTCGCAAGATATTCTACCGCATCGCTATCCGAGACTACATATCCGCGGAATCCAAACCGCTGCCGGAGAATTGTCGTTAGAAACTCCTTACTCCCCGAGATGGGAACACCGTCGTAGTCGTTGTACGAACTCATCACCCCCTGCATTCCCGAAGTACGAATCACCCTTTCCCAAGGCCAGAGATAAAGAGTCTCCATCTCACGCGGAGCCACATGGGGGTCCGTTCGCGCTTCTCCATCTCTTCCGCCTTTTGGAATCGAGTACACCGCAAAATGTTTTCCCGTCGAGGCCACTCCCGCAGCTCGCAAGGCCTGCGCTTGGACTAATCCTAACTCCGAAACAAGATACGGATCCTCGCTATAACACTCCGCTACTCGCCCCCAACGCGGATCCCTTGCAAGATCCAGCACAGGAGAATAAACGTGAGTGTACCCCAACGCCCTTGCCTCTTTTCCAGTTACTTCGCCAACCTTTTTGACTAGTTCCCGATTCCAACTTGCCCCCACTCCCTGCTGAGAAGGAAATGCCGTAGAACGATAATGGGCCAGCCCGCGGATCCCCTCGTTAGTAAAATCTGCAGGAATTCCCAAACGCGTCTGCGTCTTGAACCAATCTTGGATCTCATTCAACGCCTTGGCATGGCTCGAGGGTGGCCAGACCAGCGGGTTCATCTTTTCTACTTCGGTTCGGTAATTTCTCTTCGAGGCAGGTCCGAGCTCAGGCACCCCATTTAACTGCTCATCAATATTCGCAATTCCATCCTTCCAAATCTCCTGCTTCCAACTTGGGGTAGGCAACCAGTCCTTAAGAACGCGGCCGGTTCCGTAAAGCGTTGCCAGCTGACAAGTTTTCTCCTCTAAGGTCATCTGCCCAAGGAGATCCTCTACCCTATCTTCCACCGGTCGGGCCGAATCCTCGTACGGATCCACTTTCCCATTTCGATTTAGATCTGCCCCTTCCGCACGGAAAAGACACCCAACGCACAGAACACTGAGCCAGAAGAAGCCTTTCTTAAAAAATAACTTCGCCGCTTTCATGATGCTCTTCACTCAAGGCCGCAAAAACCTTGATGCCAGAACAACTTCCTCAATATCTCACACACTTGTGCATCAAACTATGACCATGCCCTCCTAAAAGAAATCCCTGAATTTCTCTTTGCTCAAGCCCACTCTAGGGTAGAAAGATCTGATGGCACCTATCACATTACTTTTTGCACTCGCATACGTCCTCTTGGGATTAGGCGGGTTTATTCTTACAGGCTCAACTCATAAAACCGCACTCATTCCCTGCGCTTTCGGTGTTCTCTTCGTTCTTTTTGGACTTCTCGCATTCAAGGAGAAACTCCGAAAACACGTGATGCATGCCGCGGTACTCATCGCCCTTCTCGCATTTCTTGGGACGGCTCGCGCGCTCACCCATCTACCCGAACTATTCAACGGTACTGCCGAAAAACCAGCCTCCATCATCACCCAATCGCTCAACGCAGGCTTCTCTATCCTCTACATTATTTTAGCCGTCCGCTCCTTTATCCAAGCTCGCCGCGCCCGCCTCTCCTAATCCCCTTCACCATTTCGGTAATCTGGCGGGCAAACCCCAGATCTTCTTTAACAAACCCTGGGCGATTCCAAGGAGTCAGTCCCAAAAGATCATAGCTCACTCGAATCTGCCCCGTCGTCCCTTTCCCTGCTCCAATTCCGATCGTGGGAATTTGTAAGGCAGCGGTCACCTCTGCCGCCGCTTCTGCAGTAACCAGCTCCAAAACGATCGCACAAGCTCCTGCCCTTTCCATCGCCTGAGCATCCGCCTTCATCCGCTGCACTTCCTCTACCGTTTTTCCCTTCCGCTTGTATCCACCCTCCTCCAGCACCTTTTGCGGCAACATTCCCAAATGTCCAATCCACGGAATCTTGGCCTGCTGAAGCGCTTTCCACTGGGGCTGACTCTCCTTTCCTCCCTCGGGCTTCACCGCATCTGCACCAGCCCGTAAAAGGAGCTTGGAATTTTCGACACAAGCTTCCGCACTCTCATAAGATCCAATGGGTAAATCGGCCGAGATCATCGCCCTCGTTCTACCCCGCGCCACCGCTTCCGTCGCCCGCACCATATCCGCCATCGTCACCCCCGTGGTATCGGCCATACCCAGCACCACCATGCCCAAGCTGTCCCCTACATGAATCAGATCAACCCCCGCTTCATCTAAAACTCGGGCCAACGGATAATCATAAGCCGTCAGCGCTAAAAGAGATTTTCCCTTAGGCCAGTCTCGTAGCTGCTCAGGAGTTAATCGACCTGTCGACATCACATCCCTCTCTGCCCCCGCAACCAGCACGCCGTTTCTCCAACGGTTCCAGGCAAACCCGCTATCCTGCGTTCTGGACATATTTCAGCTAACAGCTCCATGACAAATCGTCGTTGCCCCATTCGCGGATGAGGAAGTTCTAAACGAGAAGTTCGCATCTTCATATCCCCCGCATAAAGCAGATCGAGATCCATCCGCCGTGGTTCGTTTCGTAATCGCAAAGTTCTACGGCCCCGCGACCGTTCGTAGTTTTGGGTTTGATCGAGTAGGCCCCCAATACGTCCCCCCCAAACAATCTCAGCAACCTGATTAAGAAAAGATGGGGATCCTGGCAAGCAATCCACCGGTTCCGTCTCAACTTCGGAACTAAATTTCGCCCCAGGATCGAAACCGCGCAACCATCCGCGAGCCTTCGCCAATTCTGCAGAACGATCCCCCACATTCGATCCCAGCCCAATCCCGACCCGCATCAGCTCAAACCAAGGACATCGACCATGCGATAGGCCTTCGCTGGCTTGCCCACTAGCCAATGTGCCGCTCGCAACGCCCCCCGTGCGAAAACATCTCGAGAACTAGCCCGGTGGATCAACTCGATTCTTTCCCCATCTCCCGCCAGCAAAACGGTGTGATCTCCCACCACATCTCCGCCACGAACCGCATGAACCCCAATCTCGTCTTCGGAACGCTCTCCAGGTTCCCCTGAACGACCGTGTCTCGCTACCACCTCCGCTTTTGTACGGCGCGCTTCCGCTAAGATCTCAACCAATCGCTTAGCGGTTCCACTGGGAGCATCCTTCTTCAGGCGGTGATGAATCTCAATCACCTCAGGATCAAACCCCTCGGGCAGTGCTTTGGCTGCCTGCTCCGTAAGATAAAAAAGAAGATTCACCCCAAGAGAAAAGTTAGGGGAAAGAATTAAAGGAACTTGGCGCGCCGCCGCGGCGATCAATCCTGTTTCCGCCTCGGTATGACCAGTTGTCCCGCAAACGTAGGCGATCTTTAAGGCACAAACCTGTTTCAGAACCGATTCCGTGGCCGAGCGATGACTAAAATCGATGACTACTTGTGCCTTTGCCAAGACCCTGGCCATATCGTCCCCTTGATCGGCCTCCCCCACCACTTCGAAGCCCTTATCTTGACGCGCTAGAGCGAGAATGGCTTGCCCCATTCTTCCTTTCGCTCCGACCATGACTAGTTTAGTTGCCATCGTGGTGTCCTGCGCTGAGATTAGGTCAACCCAGCCTGTTTTAAAGTCGCAAAAAGCTTTTTTCTGTTTTCTTCCATCATTGGTACCAAGGGCAATCGCAGTTCATCTGCCAGCCAACCCTTTGCTGCCATCGCTGCCTTCACCGGTCCAGGATTGCTCTCGACAAATAAATCTCGGAAAACCGCCGCATATTTTCCATGCAACTCCTCCGCCTTCGCCCAATCCTTTTTTCTGGCCGCGTCCACTAGCGACTTAACCTCAGCAGGGATTAGATTCGAGGCAACGCTAACCACCCCGACTGCCCCACGCTTCATAAACTCCACCGTCAACCCATCATCCCCGCTTGTCACCTCGAAAGTGGAAGGTACCACCTTTCGAATCGCATCTACCCGCTCCGCCTTACCTCCCGCCTCCTTGATCGCACAGATCGTCGGACACTCCTTCGCCAGTCGTCCGATCGTTTCCACCGTAATCTCCACCCCGCAACGTCCCGGCACGCTATAGAGCATGATCGGTAAGTCGACGGCTTGGGCAATCGCCCGAAAATGTTGAAACATCCCCTCAGGAGTCGGCTTGTTATAATACGGGGCGACCAGAAGAAGTGCATCCGCCTTGGCTTGGCATGCTCCCGTGGATAACTCAATCGCCTCCGCAGTGCTGTTCGATCCTGTCCCCGCGACCACTTTCGTCCTCTTTTTGGCAAACTGCACCGCCAACTCAATCACCCGAACATGCTCCTGCATATTCAGGGTCGGCGACTCGCCTGTCGTGCCCATCGGAATGATTCCCTCAATCCCTGCCGCCACTTGCCGCTCAATCAACGCTTCGAAAGCCTTAACATCCACTTGCCCATTGCGGAAAGGGGTAACTAGCGCGGTATAGGTTCCTTCAAACATAGAAGACTCCTTCATAAACGATTCGCGCAGGACCTTGCAGGGTAACTTTTCTTGGGCGCCCGTTCTCTAAAGTAAAGTTCACCGTCAAAACATCTCCGCCCCGGGTCAAAACCTTAACGGGAGGTTTCACCCCACGCCGGAGATTGGCTAAAATTGACGAAGCCACCACTCCCGTTCCGCAGGCCAGCGTCTCCGCCTCCACCCCACGCTCATAAGTACGTACCTCGATCCGATTTTTCCGGTTCACCGCGACAAAGTTCACGTTGGTGCCTGAGGGGGCAAAAGCGGAGTGGAGACGAATCGCCCGTCCACTCTTCACCACTTCGGCCGTTTCAACCGATCGAACGAACTCCACCACATGCGGTACTCCCGTGTTCAAAAAGTCCAACTTTACTCGGCGCCCTGCGGCCGTGATCTCCTTACCCAATCGGGGTAGTCCAGGATCGGGCATCGAAACCCTCACCTCTTTACCTACCAAATCCAATAGAATCAGCCCTGCCTTGGTTTCGACCCTCAACCTTTGTCCGCGCCCTCCGGCGACCTCTTTCGCTAGCAAAGCAAAACAGCGTGCCCCATTCCCACACATCTCTGCTTCTCCACCATCTGCGTTGTAGTAACGCATTCGAAAATCAGCTCCTCGGCCGCGTGGCTTTTCCACCACCAGCACCCCGTCGGCTCCTGCCCCCCGTTGACGATCACACCAAGCGGCAATCTTTTCCCGGCTCAATCCCAGGGGCTTACGACGACCGTCCAAACCAAGGAAATCGTTTCCCGCACCTTCCAACTTCCAGAAAGCAATCCTTCGGCTCATGACTTCTTCTCTCCCCGCCAAAGATCGGCCACTTTTTCACGGGTTCGAATTACTCGCGCCCGATTTCCTTGGACCAGAATCTCGGCAGGACGAGGTCGTGTGTTGTAGTTGGAGCTCATCGAAAAACCATAGGCCCCTGCGCTGAGAATCGCCAACCGATCTCCTCGGTCTACTGGTGAGATACCTCGATCATGGCAAAAAACATCGCCCGACTCACAGACAGGACCCACCACATCGGTCGAGACCGTTCCCTTCCGAGGACTCCCCACTGGCTCAATCTGGTGGTACGCCTCATAGAGGGCTGGCCGAAGCAGATCATTCATGCCCGCATCCACGATGACAAAGTTCTTCCGCCCCGTTCTCTTGCGATAAAGGACCTCAGTCACCAGCACCCCTGCATTGCCGACCAAGAATCGCCCAGGTTCCAGTAGAATCTTCATCTTGAGATCCTTCAAAAGAGGCACGACCGAATCCGCATACTCCGACAAGGGAATCGCCTTTTGCGCCTGACGCGTCTTCCACCAACCTTGGCGCCCACTCGCCAGAGCATCTTCGTAAACAATCCCCACGCCCCCCCCGATGTCGAAGTACTCCAAGCCGTGCTCTTTCTTGAGCTGCTTGACCAACGGGATCATTTTACGGACGGCGGCCCGAAAAGGAGCTCCCTGGGTAATCTGTGAGCCGATATGCATCTGCACTCCACGAAGGCAGAGTCGCCTATCCTTTCCTGCTCTTCGATAAATCGAAACCACTTCCTCAAAAGGAATGCCAAACTTATTTGCGTAGGTCCCCGTAGTAATCTTGGCGTGCCCACCCGCCGCAATATCCGGATTCACCCTTAAGGCGATGGGGGCTCTGCGTCTTGCTTTGCGACCTGCCACCATCGCAATCCGGTCCATCTCTTCTTCACTTTCCACATGGAAAGCCTTCACCCCATAGCGGAGTCCAAGCTCAATCTCCTCGTCCGTCTTGCCCACCCCGGCAAAAACACACTTGGCGGATTGGCCTCCAGCTTGTTGCACTCGTTCCAGTTCTCCTCCACTGACCACATCGAATCCGCTCCCCAATCGCGCCAAAAGGGAAAGAATGGCCAAATTACTATTGGCCTTAACGGAGTAGCAAATCAGCGGGTCCACCGCCCGAAGCGCCTGACGCAGTCCCCGGTAATGGTCCGAAATAGTTCCCGCTGAATAAACATAAAGTGGCGTTCCAAAGCGGTCCGCCAGACCATTTAGGCTTACTCCTTCCGCATAAAGTTTCCCGCCCTTCCGCTGAAAGCGATGCATGTCATCACCTTACCTATTCGCCCCCGCATGGGGAACCATAAAGCCAACGTGTCAGACACGTGTCTGGCACCACATGGAAAAGCCCGCTGTACAGGAAGAGCCCGTTAGCAGCCAGGGCGTGTTGCGCTGGAGCTCGGCCAGGCACCGGTGGGCAATGCGGTAAAGTTCCTTAATGAGCCCGCGATGAAATCGAAAATACGAGCGGAGCACCTTGGAGATCGTGAACGTGAAATGTCGGTGCGGCAGGGGCGCAAGGAAGGTCACGGCCAGTAGTGCACTGAAAAGCTGCACCTTCTTCTGGAGGCACGATGGGCAGAACCATTATTTAGTGCATTGAGATTTAGATGGGCCACAGATTCCGAAGGGGTGGAATGTAGGAGTGTTAATTCCATTTCTTGTTCTAGTCCAATCGTTGCTTTCCTTACTTCTCAATGTTTCTTTAATCAAGGTGTCGTTCTGCCTGTTGTAAGTGCTATTTGTTGCTTTGTTTTGTTTAATTGCTCCGCCCTCAGTAGCGTCTTCGTTTTTGAAAACCCACCCACCCTCATAGACCCGGCCTTCTTCTGCGAATCCACAAGAAACTAAAGATAAGAATAATATAATTTTGCCGATAGGAAATCGCCTTCCACCTACAGGGGCGTTTGCCCCACGTTTGAATTTGGAAATGATTATTCCCATGCTTAAAGACTGGCAGGTCGAGTTTTGAATTTCAAGCGCCCACCCTTCCGCTGACTAGATAAAGCCAGCTTCTCTGGCAACGTGTCTTTGGGTAGTTATCCATTGACGCCCGACCGTAATGCTTCAACCCTGCTCTTCATGTCCCCTTGGCTGGTTAAACAGGAGCCCTCCTCCTACCCTTTCTCTCAACTCCTCAAAGATAAAAAGGTGGCCTGGGATGGTGTACGCAACTACCAAGCCCGAAATTTCCTCCGCCAAATGAAACTTGGCGATCCTGTCCTCTACTACCACAGCGTGGATCAGCGGGCCATCGTCGGCCTAGCCAAAATCACAAAGATCGCCTTCCCCGACCCCACCTCACCGCAGGGAGAAGAGTGGACCTCGGTCGTACTCTCGGCCGTGCGCGCGTTCTCCCAGCCGGTGACGCTTGATCAACTGAAGGCCGATAAGAAATTCTCTGAACTCCTTCTTCTCCGCCAATCCCGTCTCTCCGTTATGCCTATCCCCGCAAACCTTTTTTCCACCATCGTTCGACTGGGAACCTAAGCCCACACTACTCTTCCCTCACCCCCGCCTTCACCTCACCCCGTTGCCTCTCTTGGAATTTTCTTAGGCCTTAAAGTCCCGCTGTTGCAGGATGGCCAATCCGACCAAGGCAAAGGTGACGTTGAGTGCCCCCAGCCAAGTGACGTCCTCGGCAATCCGCCACCAGGGAATGTGATATTCAAAAACCCGCAGCCACAAGGTCATGTGGGTGGTCATAAACCACCCGCGTAGACTCTCAAAATATGGAATACTCCGAAAGATCGAGTCGAAGAAAAATATCGATAAGGTCAAAATCGTGGCGGCTGCCGGCTTCATCTCGCAGCAAGAAAAGAGGAAACCTAGGCTGGTGATACTCACCAACCCGAAGCCCAGCAAAGGCAAAGCGCCCAGATAACGCCAGAGCCCCGGCCACGCCTCGTGCATGGCCAAAAGCTGCTCCAGCGGGGCAATGGCAAAAAGACCGCCCCACCCACAGTAGAGTAACCCCGCGACCAAGGCCGTTATGCCGATAAAAAAGGTCAGGGCGAAAGTATAGAGCACGCATGCGGCATACTTCAAAAAACCCACCCGCAGCCGAGAAATGGGCCGGCAAAGAATCATGCGCAAGGTGCCGTCTTCCACTTCCTTCGCCACGACATCGCCCGCCACCAGCGCAAGATAAAGCGCACCCAGCAGAAAGGTCGTCCACATGAGCATGAGCAGGCCCAAGGTGGCGCCAGAGAAATACTGGTCGAAACCATAGCCGTTTTGCTCAATCAACTTCCGGAAGCCCGCTTTCGGCTTGGGCAGGTTCAGGAGCAGAAGCAGGAGGATTTCCACCGCGACGAAGGCGGCAAACCCTAAGTAGGTCCGTTTGCGGGCAAAGAGTTTATGCAACTCGTTGCGCATTTGCAGAAAGAATAGGCTCATGCGCGCTTCGCGGCCGAAATGGCCTTCAAATAGATGTCTTCAAGATTTCGGCGAAGGGGTTCGATCGCTCGAATCCGCACACCCCCTTTGACCAAAGCAGAAACCACGTCGGCCATGTCTCCCCCCGGTGCCAGTGAGATAGTTTCTGCCGTCGGCCGAGTTACCCTTAGTTTTTGCAAAATGCCATCCGCTTTTTTCCAGTCATCCACTTCCAAACGGTGGACCGGAGAAGGGTCGGCCGTGAGTTCATTCCAGCGTCCCTCGAAAATCAGGCGCCCCTGATTCAATATTGCTACGCGATCGCAAAGTTGCTCCACCTCGGCCAGCAAATGGGAGGAGAGAACGACGGTCATCCCCCGCTCACGGTTCAGACGAACAATCAGCTTACGCATCTCGTAAATACCCTCGGGATCGAGACCTTCGGCCGGCTCATCCAACAGAATAAGGTCCGGACGGGGCAACAACGCCTGCGCCAAAGCCAGGCGCTGTCGCATGCCATGGCTATAAACCCAAACTGGATCGTGAATGCGCTTTTCCAATCCGGTGAAGCGCACCGCCTCGCGCAATTCCTCATCCGGTAGACGAGCGGAGTAGCTCGTCAGGATCCGCAGGTTATCCCAGCCACTCAGGTAATCGTGAAAGGCGGGCTCCTCGAAAATCGCTCCGACTTTGTTGAGCGCCTTCTGCCGATTTTGTTGCACGGAAACCCCCCGAATAAAAGCTTCACCCGACGTCGGGTATATTTGTCCGAGCAACATTCCGAGCGTCGTGCTTTTACCCGCCCCGTTGTGGCCGAGCAGGCCGAAGATTTCGCCCTGGCGAATTTCCAGTGACAAGTCCTCCAAAGCGACGCGCTTTTTAAATGTTTTGCTAAGGTGCTCAAGTCGGATCATGACAATGTTTAGGGGGTGGTTGTGAAATTAAGTCCTTGGTTAATCCGGCCGTCGGCCGTGAGAATATTCACTTTATTTTCGCGATAAGTATGAAATCCCTCCTTGTCCGCTAAAATGGGGATGGTGGTGGTGGTGGTATTGTTCATGAAATTTAAATTTAAAATAGACTGGCCATTGAGAGCGCTGTTCCAATGGTAGCTTGTGCCCGTCGTCTGGGCAAAATTACCAGTGTCGGCCGGGCAGGAAAAAATGCGCCCATCGGGGGCATACTCTTTCAGCTTGGTGTCGATCACGTCCACCTGCTCGCTCTTTTGCGATCGCCCTGCTGCCAGCACTGGCATGGTCTGGTTGTGCTCGCCGAGGTACAGATTTAGGGCCATGCCGAGTTGCCGAAGATTCCCAAGGCAAGCGGTGGAGCGTCCTTTTTGGACCATGCGCAGGGATACGGGCACGGCGAGGGCCGCCAAGAGAGCGATCACCCCAATCACCACCAGCATTTCGACTAGGGTGAAGGCGCTTTTTTTTAACGCAGGGATTGTAAATTCCTCTGCATTTGTTCGATCAAAGGAGCGAGATCGAGTTTTGCGTTGGCGCTGGCTTCGGAATAGAAGGTGTTCAGTCCCTGATTGACCATTTTTTGCACCAGCTGTTCGTTCAAGCCAGCCGGCGGGGCCTCGCCTTGGCGTTTTTTGGCTTCCGCCAAGGCACGATTTACAAAATCTTTACGCTTCTCCGGCTCCATTTTGTTGAAAGCCTCCATGATCTGCTTAAACCCCGCTGGGAGGGTGGCGTCGAGAAAGGCCGCCTGCTCCGCTGGGGTCAAGCTTATGAAGAAATCCCGTGTGACCCCGTCCCCCTGCAGGGCTTGCCGATCCTCCAAGTTCAGCCCGTTCAGCATATCGCCAACGCGGGTGATGATTTTGGCTCGCTTCGCTCCCGTCTCCATAGCGAGCGGATGTTGCCCAAGGTAAACCGTGAGGGATTGCGCCGTCGGACGGGCCTGTCGCACCCCATAAATGATGCCCCCGGCCATCGCCCAGACGAGGACAAGAGCAACTAGAACGTTTCGCCAAAATTTCATGCAGGGTGCAACTTGCCACAGTTTGGGAAAAAGGCCACGCCTGCCCGCTAAAAGGTCTTGGCCTAGGGGCTTAGTAAAGTGGAATCATCACCTCCAGCTCCCCCATCCCCCCTACTTGCCTTTTAGCCGTAAACTTCTGCTCCCTTCTCCACAAACTCCCTCGACTTCTCCCTCATCCCCTTCTTCAACGCCTCTTCTTCTTTCACCCCCTGCTCCAACGCATACTTCCGCACATCTTCCGTAATCTTCATCGAGCAGAACTGCGGACCGCACATTGAGCAGAAGTGAGCACTCTTCGCCCCCTCAGCCGGCAAGGTCTCATCATGAAATTTTTGCGCGGTGACTGGATCGAGTCCCAGATTAAATTGATCCCTCCAACGGAACTCAAACCGCGCCTTCGATAACGCATTATCCCGATACTGCGCCGCAGGATGCCCTTTAGCTAAGTCAGCCGCGTGCGCCGCAATCTTGTAAGCAATCACCCCCGCTTTGACGTCATCACGATTCGGCAGTCCCAAATGCTCCTTCGGAGTTACGTAACAGAGCATGGCACAACCATACCAACCAATCATGGCCGCTCCAATTGCCGAGGTAATATGATCGTAGCCAGGCGCAATATCTGTGGTCAGTGGTCCCAAGGTGTAAAAGGGAGCCTCATGACACCACTCCAACTGCTTCTCCATATTCTCTTGAATGAGATGCATCGGCACATGCCCCGGACCCTCGTTCATCACCTGCACCCCGCGCTCCCATGCCTGCTTGGTTAAATCCCCTTGCGCCTTCAACTCTCCGAATTGTGCCTCGTCGTTGGCATCCGCCAAAGAACCTGGGCGTAACCCGTCCCCAATCGAGAAACTAATGTCATACGCCGCCATGATGTCGCATATGTCCGCCCAATGAGTGAAGAGAAAGTTCTCCCGATGATGCGAAAGACACCACTTCGCCATAATCGAGCCCCCTCGACTCACAATCCCGGTCATCCGCTTCGCCGTCATCGGAATAAACCTGAGCAACACTCCCGCATGGATGGTGAAGTAATCTACTCCTTGCTCCGCTTGCTCTATCAGAGTGTCGCGAAATATCTCCCAAGTTAAGTCCTCCGCTTTACCCCCCACCTTCTCTAACGCCTGATAGATCGGTACCGTCCCAATGGGCACAGGCGAGTTTCGCAGAATCCACTCGCGCGTCTGGTGGATGTTTTGGCCCGTGGAAAGATCCATCACCGTGTCCGCCCCCCACCGAATCGACCAACGCAACTTCTCCACCTCATCCTCAATCGACGACGCCACCGCGCTATTCCCTATATTAGCATTAATCTTTACGAGAAAGTTTCGCCCAATGATCATCGGTTCCAACTCTGGATGATTAATGTTGGCCGGAATAATCGCCCGCCCACGCGCCACTTCACTTCGAACAAACTCAGGAGTGATCTCCTTCGGAATTGCCGCCCCCCAAGACTGACCCGGGTGCTGGAAACGTAAATCATCCCGCGAAACCTTCGTCGACATTTCTAGTCCTTCGCGAACCGACTGGAGCTTTGTGTTTTCTCGGATGGCAATAAACTCCATCTCAGGAGTGATCATCCCCTTCTTGGCGTAGTTTAACTGGGAGACCGATCCCTTTTTCGCCCTCAGAGGAGTTCGCTTCGCTCCAGGAAACTGCTCTGTCACCACCCCATTTCCGTTGCGATGCCCGTTGTCGACCGGCAAAACCGCACGCCCAAGATAACTCTCCGTATCCTTGCGCTCCTCAATCCAGACCGACCGGATGGCAGGCAAACCCTGCCGAACATCTCCATGAAACGTAGGATCTCCCCATGCCCCACTCGTGTCGTAAACCCTGACAGGATCGTTCGTCTGGAGTTTTCCATCGGGCAAGCGCGTAGGTTGTAGTTCGATTTCGCGAAAAGGAATCTGGAGATCAGGGCGAGAACCCTTCAGGTAAACACGCCGCGACCCTTCGAGAGGTTGGGCTTCTTGGGGACTCAGGACTTGGGTTGTGGAACTCATTTTCTTCCTTTCCCCTCCACGAATCGCCAGAAGAAAAGGTACACCCTATTCCCTCCGGCGGCATGATCCGCTTCAGGTTCTAAGGGTCTCGGGACCATGGTTCCCGACTCTCAGCCCGGCCGGCCGGACTCCCCGCGCTCAAAGCCTAACCGCTCCGCTCCCCTATTCCAGTTTTTTTCCCGCAGTTACTGATCTTCTAAAACCGCCGTCGGAACATAGCCACGACGCCGATCCATCGTCTCCACCTCCGCATAGTCTCCGATCACCCGCCGCACGCTGACCCGATCTCCGCGATGCAGAGTCGAGGAAGCGGGTGTCACCTGGTTGGGCCCATTCTCTTTCAGGGGCACATCGGAAAGAATCATCGCCAAGCCCGCATCCCGGCTTCCTGTACCCGCGCAACCTACCAATCCCAAAACTCCTGCGACGGCAAAGATCAAAAGAAGGTTTTTCATACCTACCAGCTAGCAACCCACCGCCTTTTGGCAACCCTTGCCCTTTTCTCCATCTGTTCGCAGTTTAACTGGATGCCCTTAGCCACCACCCTGGTCCGCCTAATCCAAGACGGAAAATCTTCCCCTGCTAAAAATATGGCGGTCGACGAATCCCTCCTCCGCCACGTCGTCCAGCCCGTTCTCCGCATTTATGGCTGGTCCATTCCCTGCCTCTCCCTCGGCTACTTTCAAAAGTCGTCCCTCGTTACAAAAGATCAGGCCTTTGTGCGGCGCTACACCGGCGGAGGAATCGTCGAACACGGTCACGATTTGACCTACACCCTCATCCTGCCCGCCCACCACCCCTTAACCACTTCGGGAACTCTGCCCAGCTACCGAGCCGTTCATCAGGCCGTCGCTAAGGCACTGACTGCTTGCGGTATCCCCTGCCAACTCTCCTCCGCCCAACCCCTCAACGATGACCCCTCCTGCTTTCTTAAACCCGTCCCAGCCGACGTTCTCGACTCCTCAGGCCACAAACTCGCAGGGGCTGCCCAGCGCCGCACAAAACAGGGCTGCCTCCACCAAGGAAGTATCCTTTTGCATGGGCCGATCCCCGCCTCCCTCTCCGCCCACCTCATCCGCTCCCTCGAAGAGTGCCTTCAGGCCCAAACCAAGGAATCGACTCTCACCGCCCAAGAAATTCAGTCCACTACCGACCTAGAAACCAGTCGCTACGCCAACCGAGAGTGGAACTTTTTGCGCTGACCTATCCCTTTTTCTTTCCCGCACCCCAAATCAGGCCGACAACCACCAAAACAACCAGCCCAATTAAGATCAAACTTCCCTGTCCAACCCACCGCTCTGCCAATCGCGTTGCCGCGGCCGTTTTGGCAAATCGTTCACCCGCTAACGCGCTCAGCCAAATCCACAAAGGAGCATAGACCAAAGCCCCCAGAGCATTCAGACCGATAAACTTCCCCAGCGGCATGGCATGCCGTCCCGCAAAAAAGAAAACTCCAAATCGT
The DNA here is from genome assembly GCA_945876115.1 of Verrucomicrobia subdivision 6 bacterium. Classification (GTDB taxonomy): domain Bacteria; phylum Verrucomicrobiota; class Verrucomicrobiia; order Methylacidiphilales; family Verrucolacustridaceae; genus Verrucolacustris. The sequence goes on from CAMCNF010000001.1 coordinate 21,982, forward strand.
ACCGCAGGGATAAACCGACCTAGAAAAACAGTCTTCATTCCATGTTTTTCAAAGAGGTGCTCAATTTTCTTCTGCCGCTCAGGCGAAAAGACCACCGACCCTAAGCGCGTCTGCAAAAACCACCTCCCACCCCTTCTTCCCAAAAAGTAAACCCATAAATCTCCCGATAGAATTCCCGTTAAGCAGGCCAAGCAGGTCCACCCGTATGAGGAGGTTCCCCAACCCACCGATAATCCACTCGCCACCAGCAAAGGCTCCTCAGGAAGCGGTACACCCATGGCCGAGATAAAGAGAATCCCAAACATCGCCAAATAACGAAAGTCCGAGATCGCTCCAATCAGGAAGTCGAGAGTCATCGCGAGGAAGGGGTTTGCATTGTCGGAAGGGGGTTTTCCACTAAAAAAAGCAGACCCCTATGTACCTCAATTTAGGCATTACAGCCAAAGCTCTTTATCTGTCTTACCTAGGAAGCCCTTTCCAACTGAGGCGCTGGGTCATTGTCACTTTCTTTCTCTTTCTGCTTTGTTTCTTCTGGATCGTCGTGGCGATCGGGCGTCTCCTCGACCATATCCTTTACCCAGATTTTCGCCGGCAGGAAATCCGTCAGCCCATTTTCATTGTCGCCCCTCCCCGCAGTGGCACCACCTTCCTGCAAAGACTACTCGCACAAGACCGCGATACCTTTGCCCCCGTTCTCATGTATCAAACCATTTTTCCGAGCATCACCATCCAGAAGCTTATTCATTCCGTAGCTCAGGCCAGCCGCCAAAAGGGCCATCTCCTTTCTGATATCTTCTCTTGGATTGAACGCCACTGCTTCGGAGGGTGGGACGGCATGCACAAAATGCGTTTCACCCAGCCTGAGGAAGAGGCGGGTTTCTTTGTCTATACCTTTGTCACCGAAGCTATCTATCTACTCTTCCCTTTTGTCCGTGCCTTGTGGGGAGCTGGATTTGCCGACGCCCTACCTCTCCGACAACAAAAGAAACTCATGAAGTACTACCGCTCCTGCTTACAAAGACATCTTTACCTCAACGGCCCCAACAAATTTCTTCTCTCCAAAGCCACTCAGTTTTCTGGATCTATTCTATGCCTTCAACGAGAATTTCCCGACGCTCGGATTATTAATATTCTGCGAAATCCTCGGGAATCGATCCCTTCCCACGTCAGCGTCTTCTTCACCGTCTGGCAGTGGATCGATCCGTCCATTCAGAAAAGTGGGCCCGAATCTCGCGAATATGCCGAGCTCGCTGCTGCTTGGTTTCTTCACTTGGAAAAGTTTGATATCTCAGCTCGACCTGAGCGTTACTACCGGATTCTTTATCCCGACCTTGTTCAGAACACCGAGAGATCGATTCAATCCATCTATCGCCGATTCAATCTTCCCCTTTCGGCACAAGCAAAACGCCAAATTAAGTCCGATGCCCGACTCGCCGTGGACTACAAAAGCTCCCACCTCTACACCATGGCGGAATACGGCTTATCGCCTGAGTGGTTGCGGCGAGAGCTCGGGGGTCTTATGAAAAGACATGGATTTTCTGCCTCGATCCCTCCCCGCCCGTCTCCGCGCCAGCCCTTAAGAAAAACGCGCTCCATCCCAAAATAATATTTTCTGCGATTATTATTTGGAAATACGCGGATCAAACCGCTGAGCCAAAGGAATTCGCCGGCCCACCCCAAATGCTTTCGTCGTCACCTTCAACCCAGGTGCCGCTTGCCTCCTCTTGTACTCCGAAAGATCAATCTTTCTCACGATTTCCTCCGCCATCGGCCGAGCAATCCCCTTTTTTACCATCTCCCGAATCGAACCCTCGTTCACCACATAGCTCTCTAAAATTCGATCCAACTCCTCATACGAAGGCAAACTATCCTGATCCTTCTGATCGGGCCGCAGCTCCGCACTCGGCGCCTTCTCAATTGAACTTTTTGGAATAATCTCCCGCTCCCGATTAATCCACCGCGCAATTCGGTAGACCAACGTCTTCGGCACATCCGCAATCACCGCCAGCGCCCCGCACATATCCCCGTATAAAGTACAGTACCCTACTGCCAGTTCACTTTTATTTCCCGTAGTCAGGAGGAGGCGCCCAGAGTCATTCGAAATCCCCATCAGAATCACTCCCCGAAGACGCGACTGTAAATTCTCTTCGGTCAAACCCCCACTCCGCCCCCCGCGAGATGGCGTGATCGCCTGCAACATCGCGGCAAAGGGCTCCTCAATCGGAATCTTTTGATACCGAATCCCTAACCGTTTGGCTAACGCCTCCGCATCCGCCACGCTTCCTGGGCTCGAAAAACGACTCGGCATCGCCACCCCCAACACCTTGTCCTTTCCCAAAGCTTCAGCCGCAATCACCGCAGTCAACGCACTATCGATTCCCCCACTTAATCCCAGCACCACCTCTTGGAAACCACACTTCCCCAAATAATCTCTCGTTCCCAAAACCAGTGCGCGAAAAATCTGCTCCTCTTCACTAGCCCACTCTATTTTTTTCTCCTGCCCATCCAAATCCACCACTTTTACTTCTTCAGCAAAAGCCAATCCCATACTCAAAAGCTTACCTCGCTTACTCAAAACGAGGCTTTGCCCATCAAAAACAAGTTCATCATTCCCCCCCACCGCATTGACCTGCACCACAGGAATCTTCTCCCTCTTCGCCACCCTCTCCAACAAACGGTACCGCGTCTTTTCCTTGCCTTGATGCCAAGGCGATGCCGAGAGATTGATCAGGAGATCTATACCTTTTTTTGCTAATTCCCTTACCGGATCAGCTAAGTACCTCCGCTCCATCCAGACATCCTCATCATTCCAAATATCTTCACAAATCGTCACCCCCACCCGCCGACCGCCGATCCGCACTGGCGCCACTTTCTCTCCAGGCTCAAAATATCGGTCCTCATCAAATACATCGTAGGTCGGTAAAAGGCGCTTCCGTGCCACCACCCGCACTTTTCCCTTCTCAAATAGAAAGGCCACATTGTGCAATGGCCGACCCTCTTTCTTGGTCGATTTCTCAATCCCACCCATCAGCAAAGGGACTCTCCCAACCCTTTTGGCTAACTCCCGTAGCCCACGATCATGCCCTTCTAAAAAATCCGCTCGATTGAGCAAATCCCTTGGCGGATAACCACAAAGACCAAGCTCAGGAGCCACCACTAATTCCGCACCCAACTCGACCGCCTCCCCATACGCACGGGCCACTTTGTCCGCGTTTTTCTCAAAATCCCCGATCGTAAAATTAAGCTGAAGAATACCAATATTCATAAGCCACTGTTCTTTAGTATTTTATGCATTTTATATGTTTTTCGGCATCCGTTGACAAAGCTCTGTAGATTTGTAGCCTCATCCCTTCTCTTATGCCAGTTCCTGTTAGCCAAGCTTGGACAGTTGCCTCCTACGTACTCGGGCAGAAGTTGCGTGGGGTCAAACGGTATCCGCTTGTCCTTATGCTCGAGCCCCTCTTCCGCTGCAATCTTTCTTGCGCAGGTTGCGGTAAAATCCAGTACCCCGATCACATCCTTAATAAACGCCTCACCCCCCAACAGTGCTGGGACGCCACCGACGAGTGCGGCGCCCCCATGGTCTCCATCCCTGGCGGCGAACCTCTGATCCATCCCGAGATCGATTCGATCGTCGAAGGCCTCGTCGCCCGCAAAAAGTACATCTACCTTTGCACCAACGCACTCCTCCTCAAGCGGAAGCTCGATCTCTTTAAACCCACAAAATACCTAACCTTCAGCATCCACATGGATGGTCTCGAACCCGAACACGATGCCGCCGTCTGTCGCGATGGCACCTACCAAGTCGCCCTTGAAGCCATCAAAGAAGCCGTCGCCCGCGGATTCCGCGTCACCACCAATACCACCCTCTTCGAAGGCACCAATCCCACTCGCGTCCGCGAATTTTTTGATGCCATGATGAAACTGAACGTCGAAGGCATGATGCTTTCCCCAGGCTACAGCTACCAAAAAGCACCCGATCAGGAACATTTCTTAGGTCGCGAACGCACCAAAAAACTCTTCCAAGAAATTCTTAAAGGCCGCAAAAAATCTTGGAAATTTAATCTTTCCCCCAATTTCCTCGAGTTCCTCCAAGGCAACGTCGACTACGATTGCACCCCTTGGGGCAACCCCACCTATAACGTCTTCGGTTGGCAGAAACCCTGCTACCTCCTGCAAGACGGCTACGTCCCCACCTTCAAAGAATTAATGTCCGATACCATGTGGGAAAATTATGGGCAGAAAAGTGGCAACGTGAAGTGCCGCGACTGCATGGTGCATTGTGGATACGAAGCCAGCTCCGTCGACGACACCTTCGGCTCTCTTCCAGGATTCGCCCGCACGGTCAAAGCCGCCATCGCCTACGGAACCTGACCCCCACCGTCGGTCTACCCCCCCCTCCTCTTATGCCCCAAGCCGATAAACACGCCCTCCCCTCTCATAAACCCGGCTCCATCGAACACACCACCCTCGCTTGCACCGACGCCGCCTCCCGCCAAAACGCCCTAACTACCGCTTTCGACTACCGCGGAGACATTACCCTCGACCTAAACGATGGTAAAAAAGTTATCGGCTTTGTTTTCCGCTACGATGAGAACCCTGGCCAAGTTCACCTCTTCGTCGTGCATGGCAAAGACTCCATCCCCCAGATCGTCCCCGCCGACACCATAACCGCTGTTCACTTCACTGGCGAAGATACCGCCTTCGGAAAATCGTGGGACGACTGGACCACTAAAGCCGAAAAAGAACGCGTCAAAGAAGCCGCCCGCCTCGCTCGCGAATCTGTCGCCCGCGGCGAGCTCTGAGTTACTCCCCATGCGCCGTTGCATGGAATGGACTGATAAGGCCGAAGGCGACCGTCCAGAAACTACCTACCGCGTCTCCCTTTTCTCGGGTGTCGTTCGCTGGCAACGAAAAGAAAAAAGCGCAGAAAAATGGGAAACCCCAAAACTCCTCGCCACCGAAACCTGGGAACGCCTCATTGAAGAAGTCGATAAACGCTACCAACGCCGCCGCGCTCGCCACGATGATGTCCTTCTCATCCGCTCTGCCTTCAAAACCGCACCCAAACTCCCCAGCTAGTCCGCCCCTAAAACCTCTACCCAACCCCTTTCCGTCCTTTGCGTGAGCAACGCAGACATAATCGCGTCCCTTCCGCTAGAAAAAGTCCCGCCTTGCTCAGTACCTTACTTTCCGATACTCTTTACTCTTATGGCAAAAGTAGCCGTCATTCGCACGGGAGGAAAACAGTACAAGGTCATCGAAGGCGAAACCTTGGAAATTGAACGCCTTACCGCCGCTCCAGGAACCTCTACCGAGTTCTCCGATGTCCTTCTTTTGATCGATGATGCCGATGTTAAAATCGGTAAGCCCAACGTCTCGGGCGCCAAAGTCACCGCAGAAGTCCTCATCCACGATCGCGCCCCCAAGGTCATCGCCTTCAAATACCGTCGTCGCGAAGGTTACCACCGCACCGTGGGCCATCGCCAAGCCCGTACCAAAGTAAAGATTCAGAAGATTTCCGTCGGTAAATAAAGGGAGAACTCTAAAATGGCCCATAAGAAAGGACAGGGATCGACCCGCAACGGACGCGATAGCCGCAGTCAACGTCTTGGCGTCAAATGCTTCGGCGGGGAAACAGTTCCCGCAGGATCCATTATCATCCGCCAACGCGGCACCCGCTTCCATGCAGGCGCCAATGTCGGCATGGGCCGTGATCACACCCTCTTCGCTCTCTCCCACGGTCAGGTTCGCTTCGATAAAGGCAATCGTCGCATCCACGTCGATCCGACCCCCGTCGCGGCTGCCTAAGCCCGATTCTGGGGCCCCATCTGGCCCGTCCGTGATCCGTTCTGTCGAATGGCTTCGTATCCGAGGAGCACGACAACACAATCTCGCCAATCTCTCTGTTGATATTCCACGTCACCAACTCGTAGTCTTCACCGGTCCCTCAGGCTCAGGAAAATCCTCCCTCGCTTTCGATACCATCTATGCCGAAGGGCAGCGGCGCTATCTCGAAAGCCTCTCCGCCCACGCCCGTCTTCACCTCGAACGTCTCCCCGCTACCGCCATCGATTCCATTGAAGGCCTTTCCCCTACCCTCGCCGTCGAGCAACACCACTCCGGCAGCTCCGCCCGATCCACTCTCGCCACCTCCACCGAAATCCACGATCACCTCCGTATTCTCTTCGCCACAAATGGTACCCCGCACGACCCGAAAACAGGTCGCCCCCTCCGCTCCTCCTCGCCCCAAGAGATCGTCGAACAGATTATCAAAGAAGGTGCAGGTCGCCCTGCCGTCATCCTCTCTCCCATCCAATCCGCCGACCCTTCTCGCTTGAAAAAAGAAGGTTTTCTCCGCGCTCGCCATAAGAACCAACTCGTCGAGATCTCCACCCTTCCCACAGAAACTGATCTCCTCGAACTCGTCATCGACCGAATCGTTCTTCAATCCTCAGCTCAAGCTCGACTCGCTGATTCGATTGAACTCGCCTTCCGCCTCGGCCAAGGCCGTTTCAAAGTTGCTTTCACTTCGCCCGACTTCTCCACTCTTCTCAAACTTCCCGATCTTACTTTTTCTACCGAGCCCGAGGATCCCGAAACCGGATACCGCGCTCCCCGCCTCACCCCACGCCACTTCTCCTTCAACAGCCCAGAAGGTGCCTGCCCCACCTGTTCAGGCCTTGGCACCCTCCTTGCTCCCGATCCAAACAAAATTCTGCCTAACCCATCTCTTTCTCTCGATCGGGGTGCCGTCGCCCCTTGGAATCGCGCTAATCCAAAAATGCGCGCCTTCTACCGCACTTTCGGACGCCAACTCTCAGCCCACTTAAAAATCGATTCCGCCACGCCACTTTCTTCATGGCCAACCTCCGCCAAGAAATTTCTCCTCCACGGCTCCAAGGCACGCGTCGCTTCTTTAAAAAAACCCTTCGAAGGCCTTGTTCCCGAGCTTCAACGCCAGTTTCTCAGCCTCAAATCCGAACCAGCACGCCTCCGCCTGCGCCGTTTCTTCACGCCTACTCTTTGCACTGCCTGCAATGGAAAACGCCTCGCCCCTCCGTCTCTCTCCGTCACCCTTGGCGGTCTCCTAGGCCAAGGTCACGATATCGCATCCTTCTGTGCTCTCTCCATTTCCCATGCCCAAGAGTGGCTTTCCCAGCTTACCCCGACCACCGGTCCTTCCGCCCACGCCTTCGAACCCCTTCGAAAAGCACTCCTCCAGCGTCTCGGTTTTCTTCAACAACTCGGTCTTGGATACCTCACCCTCGATCGTGCCATGGACACTCTCTCTGGAGGGGAATCCCGCCGTGCACGCCTCGCCACTCAAGTCGGCGGTGGCCTGACCGGGGTTCTCTACGTACTCGATGAACCCAGCATCGGTCTTCACCCCACCGATCACTCTCGACTCCTCGACCTCCTTTTTCATCTCCGCGACCTTGGAAACTCCCTCATCCTCGTCGAGCATGACGAAGAAACGCTCCGACGCGCTGACCACCTCATCGAGTTCGGACCTGGCGCAGGTTCCGAAGGAGGCCGCCTCGTAGCTCAAGGTACTCCCAAGGAAATTGCCAAGCGCACCGACTCACTCACGGGTGCATTTCTTTCGGGTCGCAGAAAGATCTCCTTCCCGCCCCGCCCCTTCAATCCTCGCAACTGGCTCCACCTTCGCGGGGCCTCAGCCCATAACCTTAAGAATGTCGACGCCTCTATCCCCCTCGGATTCCTCACCTGCGTCACAGGGGTAAGTGGCTCGGGTAAAAGTACTCTTATTTTTGATACACTCGCTCCCGCTCTCCTCCGCCACTTCGGTGGACCCAACTCTGCCCCCACTCCAGGACACTTTACCCACCTCGAGGGCGCCCATCTTGTCTCCCGTGCCCTTGTCATCGATCAAACACCCCTCCCACGACTCTCCCGTTCCAATCCACTCACTATTCTCGGAGTCTTCGATGATCTCCGCCAACTCTTCGCCACCTTACCTGCCGCCAAGGCCCGCGGCTTTGGTCCCTCCCGCTTCAGCTTTAACCTTCGCGGGGGTCGATGTGAAACCTGCTCAGGCCACGGAGAAATCGCTGTTCAACTCCAGCTTCTCCCGGAAGCCATCGCACCCTGCTCAACCTGCGGAGGTCTCCGCTATAACCGCGAAACCCTTGCCATCACCTACCGCGGTCACTCCATCGCCGATATTCTAAATCTCTCCGTTGATCGCGCCCTCAACCTCCTCCGCCCGATTCCAAATCTCGCCGAAGCTCTCCTCGCCTTGCAAAAGGTCGGACTCGGCTACCTACCCATCGGTCAGTCCGCCGAACGACTTTCCGGGGGAGAGGCCCAACGCGTCCGCCTCGCCTCCGCCCTCGCCCACCGCACCTCAGGTCCCTCCATCTACCTGCTCGACGAACCCACCACCGGACTTCACCTTTCCGAAGTGGAGCGACTCCTCTCAGTTTTCTTCGATTTATGCCAATCTGGCCATACCCTCATCGTCGTGGAACATCACCCCGACATCATTCGCCACGCCGATCATATCCTCGACCTCGGGCCAGGAGGTGGAAACGAAGGCGGTCGCCTAATCGCCTCAGGACCGCCCGCGTCTATTGCTCTCTGCACAGAAAGTCTCACCGCTCGTATCTTCACTCAGAAATGAAAAGACTCCCTCAGCTTCTTTTTGTCGTTCTGCCCTTCGTTCTTGTCGTCACCGCCACGGCCGCCGAGTTGCCCAAAGAACTCCGCACCGCCGAGGTCATGATCCAGGACGGACTGGGCCGAGACGCCATCCCCCGATTGCGCACCTATCTAACCAAAAATAACTCCACCCCTCAGCCCTATGCTCAACTTCTCCTCGCAGAAGCGCTCCTCAGTGATCACCGCCCCGACGAAGCTCTCACCGCCTTGCCAAAAACTCCTCCCACCGAACTCGATATCCGATGCCGCCTCGTGCGCGCCTCTTCTCTTTCCGAACTGGGTCGCTGGAAGGAAGCCGCCACAAATTGGAAAGAGCTAAAATCGAAAGATCTCACCCCTGCACTCGCTTCCCAAATTAAACTCGGGCTCGCCACTGCTTATCTCAATCAAAACGAACGCTCTTTAGGACTCAAAGAGCTACGAGAAATACTTAAAGAGCCAGGCCAAGACTCTGCTCGTCTCCTTCTTGTCAAAGCTCTCCTTGCCGAAGGCCAACCCGATGAAGCGGAAAAAGAACTATCCGCCTTCCCCGAAACCACCCCAGCCCCCGTTCAAGCCGAAGCTCGCTACTGGAGCGCCGAGATTCTCACCACCCGCGGCAAGCCCAATGAAGCCCTCGAACTTCTTCGTAAAGTCATCTCCGATGGGGCTGGCGTTACCCGCGACGTTCTCGCCCAAGCTTGGATGGCCATAGGGCGTATCGACCGCGCCCGCGACAAACCCGCAGATGCCACCACCGATTTTGAGAAAGCACTTGATCAAGGGGGCGAACCCGAGACCTATCTCACCGCAGTGCGTGAGTACCTTTCCTCCTCCCAGGCTTCTCAAGCCCTCCCCACCGCCACCCTCCACCTGCGTGACTCGATTCGTGAGCGAGAAGGAGACGACGAGAAGCGCGGTCGCTTCGCCCCTGGCCTCCTTCTTCTTGCTGCTACCACCCTCGATGCAGGAAATGCCGAAGCCGCTGCCGCCGATCTCGATACTTTAATCAAAACCTATCCAGCCTCCCCCGCGGTTCCTGGCGCCCAACTTCTCCTCGCGGAAGCTCTACTTAAACAAGGACAACAACCGGCCGCTCGTGAACAAATCCGCTCCCTACTTAGCCGTGAGAATCTTTCACCCCAGATCATCTACCAAGGCCGCACCGCTCTCGCAGATCTTCTTACCCAAGAAGGCAAACATAGCGAAGCCTCCTCCCTCTGGGAGCAGGCCGCTCAAACTGCTCCCGACTCCGCTTCCGCCGAAAATGCACTTTTCAATGCCGCCCTTTCCGCCGCCCGCCAACCCGATCCTCCTTCTTTCCTCCGTTTGGAAGAAGTTTTTACCAAACGTTATCCCGAAAGCATTCGTCGCGCCGCCCTAGCCCTTGAACGCGGGCGAATGCTCGAGTCCAAAGGTGACTCCGCTGCCAGTCGGTCTGCCCTCGCAGAAGTCGCTAAACTTCCTGGCGCCGATTCTCTTCAACCTGAAGCCACTTTACGCCGAGCCAGCTCACTTCTTCGTACCGGCGACTACCCCGCTGCCGTAATTGCTTTCGCTGAATTCGAGAAGCAGTTCCCCAACTCTCCTCTTCTTCCCCAAGCCATGGCCTCAGGTATTGAAGCCCGCCTCCGATCGCGCGAACTCACTGGTGCCCAAGCCCGTACCGAGTTCGCCAAAATTCTCGCTCGCTTTCCCACCAGCACCCTTGCCCCTGCCCTCGCCTTTCAGATTGCCCAAACCCACTACGAAGAACGAAATCATGGGGAGTCCCTTACCGCTTTTCGTGAAATGGCAGCCAAGTTCCCCAAAGATCCACTCGCCGACGACGCTCTCTACTACGCAGGCCTTAGTGCCCTCGCACTAGGCAACCCCGAAGAAGCGGTAAAACTCTTTCGCGCACTTCCCGAGGCTTCGCCTCTGCGCCTCGACGCCCGTCTCGCTGAGATCGACGCCTGCCGAGCTTCAGGGGACTACGCAGGAGGGCTACAAATCGCCAGCTCCCTACTCGCCAACCGCAATCCCGACCAGCGCCCTTGGGTCGAGATAACCAAACGCCGACTCGCCTGCGAATTCGCACTTGGAGGAAACGATCGGGCCAGCCTTGAGCGCGCCACCTCAACCGCATCCGCTCTCCTCGCTAGCCCCGCCGCCGATGCCTCAGATAAAAACGAGGCAGGATTTATTCGGGGCAAGTGTCTCGAACAGCTCGGCCGGGACGAAGACGCCCTTCAAGCCTACCTCGATGTTCTCTATGCGAGACTGGGTTCTCCCGCTGCAAATCCTACTCAACCCGAATATCTCTGGTTCGCTCGCGCTGGAGCGGAGGCCGCTCGCATCCAAGAGAAAAAGGGTGATTTCCGAGGAGCCTTAGCCATTTACAGGATTCTTGAAAACGCTGGAGGCCCCAACCAAGCCGCCTTCACGAGGAAAATCGAAGACCTTCGTAACCGTCATTTCCTCTGGAGCGAACAGTAATTTTCTCACCCTGCCGCCCCCTGCCCCCAAGAATCCCTACCCCTTAGCAAAGCCTGCTTTACCGTCGAAATTATATAACCCCTCCGTTTTGACAAACTCCACTCCCGCCTGAGTCATCTTCTCCAACAATTTGACCACCGCCGTATGGGGAATTGATCCTTTACCCTCCGGGAGATGAAACCGACAAGCCGTCGAATCCACCGTGAAAGTCTCTTTATGCCCATCAGGCCAAACCTTCATCCCACGATTTGACAACGATTCTAACTTCAAACCATCCCCAGCCAAAGGCTGCAACTTCTTCGCCAGCTCCTCCATCGTTCCTATCGGCCAACATACAAATACATCTACCCCCACCAACTCTCTCTTCGAACTATCCCGTTTGTAAGCAGGTCGCGTGGTTAAAGGCCGAGACGGTGCCTTGCTATAGTCCACCGGTTTCAAATGCTTCGGCTTTTGCCCGATCCTTGCCACCACCGCTGCGGCAAACTCCTTCGTCCCGACCTTCTCCTTACTCACCCCCTCTTTGAAAATGTCGTAGGTATGAACCCCATCTTCAATCGTCTTCAACCAAGCGTTGTGCACCTTTTCCGCCACATCCGCCTGACCGATGTGCACCAGCATCTGCACCGCACCCAGAAATAATCCCGACGGATTCGCCAAATTCTGGCCCGCCCTTCGAGGAGCCGACCCGTGAATCGCCTCAAACATCGCGCACCCATCCCCAATGTTGGCCGAACCTGCCAAACCAACCGACCCCGCAATCTGCGCCGCCACATCCGAAAGAATATCCCCGTACAGGTTCGGCATGACGATGACATCGAACGCTTCAGGAGTGTCCGCCAACTTCGCCGCCCCAATATCCACAATCCAGTGCTCCTTCTCAATCTCCCCATACTCCGCTCCAATCTCATCAAACACCTGATGAAAAAGACCATCAGTCATCTTCATGATGTTGTCCTTAATGAAGCAGGTGACTTTTTTGCGCCCATAAGCCCGCGCATACTCAAAGGCATAACGCACAATCTTCTCGCAGCCTGGACGACTAATCAATTTCAGGCACTGCATCACATCATGAGTCTGCCGGTGCTCGATGCCCGAATAGGTGTCCTCCTCATTCTCCCGAACAATCACTACATCCATTCCAGGATGCTTCGTCCGAATGTAAGGCGCGTAAGCAATACAGGGGCGAATGTTGGCATAAAGCCCGAATGCCTTGCGCGTCGTCACGTTCAAGCTTTTGTAACCCCCACCCTGCGGAGTCGTAATCGGTGCCTTTAAAAATACCTTCGTCCGTCGAAGAGAATCCCAAGCCGAATCTTCAATCCCCGCACTGTTACCCCTCAAATAAACCTTCTCCCCAATCTCAATCTCTTCGATCTCCAACCGTGCCCCACCACCCTTGAGAATACTCAAGGTCGCTTCCATGATCTCAGGACCAATCCCATCTCCGCGAGCTATCGTGATTGGAGTATTTTTAACCATCAGCGTAAAGGATTGCGGTTCAGCATCCTGTGGTCAACGCCAAATCACCTTCTCTTCATCGCTTGAGCCCATCGATCGACGAAAGTACTCTCACTTAATGCGATTCTGGCTCCTTTTAGCCCTGCTGGCCCTTGCGACACCCACCGCACAGGCCCACGACATCGTTCTCATCTCCGGAGGACCCGCCCTACGCTCTTTCGAAAGATATCGCACCGCCTCCCACGATAAGTACTGGGGTAACTTTATCGACTCCGCCATCCTGCGCGCCAAAGAACTGCAACCCACCATTGCGCCCACGGATCAAATCGTCTGGCTGGTTTTTCGTCCAAGTTATCAACGCCGCTCCCAAGAAGATCAAGATGACTACCTTAAGGTTCTCGAAGAGCGTGGCCTGAAGGCGGGTATCACCCCAATCTACTTTGATAACAAGGCTCAACTCTTCACTCTCTTGCGCCGAGACGGCTCCAAAGAAAAACCCAAAATATCGCGCCTCGAATATTTCGGTCACTCCAATAAGAAGTGCTGGATGTTCGACTACAGCAACCGAGTCGATGGGGGCGCCCTCGAACCTCTCGTCGTTCATGTCGATGACCTCGACCAAATCTCAGGGAAGAGTTTTACCTCCGATGCGGAATGCATCAGCTACGGCTGCCACTCGGGCGAGGAGTTTTCCCAACGCTGGCGAATGATTGTCGGTCGTCCCATGATCGGTGCCGTTGGAAAAACCGACTACAGCGAAGGGGGAATCCCCAAGCTCTCCACTGGAAAAGGCGGCACATGGGCCTTCTAGTCACTTTCGTCCTCATCACTCTTCTGCCCTGCCTCTGCTTTGCACCTCCCCTGCCTCTTCGCTCCAGCTCCGCTTCCTCCACCAATCCTGCCACACCTCTGGTGACCGAACCCACTCCGGAAGAAAAGGTACCCGCCGAAGAATCGGAGGAAGAAGTTCGTCCACCTACCACCGAAAAGGTAATCCGTGCGACTCTTCGCGCCGCCCATACTCCTGCCAAGCACGGCCGAACCGATGGACCCTACCTTATCGCCCAGCGCACTATCGTGGAGGACTACTGCGGTTGGGGTTGGGTGCGCAAAGAAAACCAGTCCTGGCGACAAGCCACTTGGATCGCTATCGAAGGAACCCCCAACCTTTGCCCTATCCCTCATACCTTCCTACCCAAACCAGAAGACGATAAGAATCAGCAATACCGGTTTTATGGCGAGTTTGCTCCCTACCGTGCCTACGAACCGCAGGCTGATATGTGGGTCGATGTCTTCATTCTGAAGGGATTCATGAGCATGGGCCCAGCCGAACCGATTCGGCGCGATCCCCCCGCCCAAGCCAGCTCCCGCCCCAACCGCTTTGCCGAGCGGGGAGCGAATATGCTCAAGCCTTGACCCCAAAGACCATATCCGTTACTATATTCCTCTAATGCGTGAGCAAGTTATCTTAGAATGCACCGAAGCCCGTGCCGAGGGAAAGCCCCCGTCCCGCTACTTCGGAACTCGGAATAAGAAGCTAAAGAAAGAGCGGATCGAACTCAGAAAATTCAACCCCTTTCTTCGTCGCTACACTCTCCATCGCGAGAAAAAGTAACTCATTGGCCTCGGCCAATCCTCGATCCGCCCACCTGGGCCCACCGCTTCCTCCTCACATCCCTAAGATATTTGAGTCAAAATCTCGGGCTCACCCTCAGTAATCAAAATAACATGCTCAAAGTGAGCTGAATCACGCCGGTCTGCGGTCACTGCGGTCCATCCATCCTTTAAAATCCGTACCTCGTCGATCCCCTCATTGACCATCGGCTCGATTGCCAAGGTCATTCCGGGCTGAAGAATAGGCCCTGAGTTGGCTCGACCGAAATTAGGGATCTGCGGTTCCTCGTGGAGTTTCCTTCCCACCCCGTGCCCAACAAACTCTTTTACCACGCTATATCCCGCTGCCTTAACCGTTGTTTCTACCGCGTGACTAATTTCTCCCAATCGAGCACCGCTTCTTGCCTTTTGGATCCCCGCAAGCAGCGAGGCCTGCGTCCGCTCAAGTAACTTCTGGCGAGCAGGAGTAATTGCGCCTAACCCCACAGTTGTTGCCGTGTCCCCTACCCAGCCATTCAACAGAATTCCTACATCCAGCTTCACCACATCCCCGTAGGCCAACCGCCTCGGCCCGCCAATTCCATGAACCACCTCCTCATTGACGGAAATACAAAGTTGTCCAGGAAACTTGCGATACCCAAAAAAAGCGCTCCGCGCCCCGTACTGATTGATAATCTGCCCCGCCCACTCATCTACCTCCCCCGTGGTCCGGCCGGGCTCTAAGCGAAGAACTAACTCCTCTAGAATCTTACGAGCCAAACGACAACTGGCCCGCATACCTACGATCCCCGCCGCATCCTTGATCGGAATCGTCGCCATGGCCCGGGGGGCCTTAGCGAAGGGTGATAACGATACCGCCCAAAGCGATGATCGCGATGATGACAAGAAGCCAAGCAATCTGGCGCTCAGAAATTGCACCGGAAGTAGAACCAGGACCACTCACGCTACGTCCCTTGATCCGACCCTTCTTTAGAAATCCATCGTAATGCCTTTGCAACAGATAAGTTTCCGCCTGCCGCATCGTGTCCAACATCACCCCAACAATGATCAGTAGTCCCGTACCGCCGAAAAACTGAGCCGTAATACTCGGAACACCGAGGAAATTTTGCACAATCATCGGCAAGACAGCCAAGGCAGTTAAAAAAATTGCTCCAGCAAAGGTCAACCGCGTCATTGAATAGTCCAGAAACTGAGCCGTTGTCTCGCCAGGACGTACTCCAGGGATAAAGCCACCGTGCCGCTTCATATCATCAGCAATTTGTATCGGGTTGAAAACCATCGCCACCCAGAAATACGAAAAGAAGAAAATCATGCCTGCATAAAGCACATAGTGAAGTGATCCACTAGCCAAAGCGGCCGAAATCCGGTTTGCCGTTGGCGAACCAGGAAAGAGAAATCCTAGAATACTCGCGGGGAAAAGCAGAATGGCGTTGGCGAAGATGATCGGCATAACCCCAGCGTAATTAACTTTGAGAGGAAGGAAGGAGGTCTGCCCACCATAAACCCGATTTCCGCGAACCTGTTTGGCGTACTGCACGCTCACCTTCCGCAATGCCTGCGTCAACGAGATCGTCGAAGCGATCACCGTGAAGAGAAAAGCGAGCAAAAGAAAGAGAACGAAGGGACTGATCGGCTCACGCCCACTGCCCGCGGGAGGAACGAAAACCTGCCATCCAGCCACCAAAGCTGCAGGCAAACGCGCCACGATCCCGATGGTAATAATGATGGAAATACCATTGCCGATACCTTTTTCTGTAATTTGTTCTCCAATCCACATCAAGAGCATCGTGCCCGCCGTCAATGTGATCACTGTGATAATGCGAAAGCCAATTCCAGGCTCCGCCACCAGCGGCCCTAGCCGTTGAATTACCTGATCGATCCCTGAAAAGATCGGGATTTGGGATGGACTCTCGAAACTAACCGCCAGCAAATATCCCTGAACGACGCAAAGAATCAACGTGCCCCAACGAGTGTACTGGGTGATCTTTTGCCGACCCCCCTCCTCCCGCACCAGTTTACCCAGCGAAGGAATTACCCCCGTAGCCAACTGCATGACAATGCTCGCACTAATATAAGGCATAATCGTCAGTGAAAAGATCGCGCAGTTTTCTAGCGCACCGCCGCTGAAAAGATTAAAGAGCCCAATGACACTTCCCTGATCCTGCTGATCCACTACAGATCGGAAAAACTCACCCAAGACCACCGGGTTAATCCCGGGACAAGGAATCGAGGCACCGATCCGCACCACTACGATCAAGGCAAGGGTGAAGATGATCCGCTGACGTAACTCAGGGATCTTGAAGCAATTTAAAAGGGCGTGGAGCATGGCCCGTCAGAGACCCCTCAGGGCCTATTTCTTCAGCAGGGTGATTTTCGCACCCGCCGCCTCAAGTGCTTTTTTGGCCGATGTACTGGCCGCATGCACCTCGAGGATGAGATTTTTTGGTTTCAGCTTTCCGCCACCGAGAATCTTAACCCCTTCCCAATCCCCCTTAACCAAGCCGTGGGAACGGAGAATCTCTTCATTGACCTTCGCACCATCCGAAAATACATCGAGCCCATCCAAATTCACATGGGCGTAGCGAATGGTGAAAACCGCATTATTAAAACCACGCTTCGGAATACGTCGGATCAAAGGCATCTGCCCACCTTCGAATCCCAAACGCAGACTGCCACCCGAACGAGCTTTTTGTCCTTTATGACCCTTACCGGAAGTTTTTCCTTTGCCCGACGATTCCCCTGAGCCGAGGCGCTTCCGACGATGGCGGGCTCCAGGACGGGGAGAGGTCGTACTCATACCGCTACCTCCTGCACCGGACGAGGCGCACGTTTCTTTCCACGAGATTCCAGAATCTGGGTGCGGGTCCGCAAACGGGAAAGAGCATCCACCGTCGCCTTGACCACATTGGCGGGGTTACTCGAACCCATCGACTTGGCTAGTACGTCTTTCACTCCGGCCGCTTCCAAAACTGAGCGCACTCCGCCACCTGCAATCAAACCCGTTCCCAAAGAAGCGGGACGAAGTAGAACACGACCCCCGCCAAACACTCCATTGACCTCATGAGGGAGAGTGCTCGGCCCGATGTTGTAAGTGTAGAGATTCTTTTTAGCGTTTTCCGTGCCTTTGCGGATCGCCTCGGCCACTTCCCGTGCCTTGCCGAATCCTACCCCAACCTTCCCCTTCTTATCTCCCACGACCAAGAGAGCGCTAAAGCTAAAACGACGCCCACCTTTGACCACCTTGGCGCAACGATTGACGAAAACAACCTTCTCAAACATGTCGGACGGAGTCCGAGTGCGGTCACGTCGTACCGCTGGCTCCGATTTTGGAATAAATTCGGACGTTTTAGAAAATGCCTTTTCAGGGGCGACTTCGACCTCTTTGACTGGGTCTTTATTTTCGTTAGGGGGAACAGTACTCATCAATATACCTCTTTAGAATTTTAAGCCGGCTGTACGCGCCGCTTCGGCAAAAGCTTTCACTTTGCCATGATAGAGAAAACCACCGCGATCAAACACCACATCAGAAACCCCTTTTTTCGAGGCGCGCTCCGCCACCGCTTGCCCCAACTTGGCTGCACCAGCCACATTCGCACGAATCGATTTTTTTAGGCCCTCTTCTAAACTAGAAGCCGCCACCAGAGTCTTGCCCGCGGAATCATCAATCACCTGAGCATAAATATGTTTACCGCTAAAAGAGACACATAACCTGGGCTTGGTCGCCTCTCCACGCAAACGCAGACGAATCCGTTTATGAATTCGAATGCGACGTTCCCGACGATGTTGGGCTGGATTAGGCATAAAAGTTTAGGCGGACTTGCTTTGCGCGGTCTTCCCTTCCTTGCGGCGGATGATCTCACCCACATAACGCACCCCTTTGCCCTTATAAGGCTCAGGCGGGTGGTAACCACGGATATCAGCTGAAACTGCTCCGACCAACTGCTTATCCGGACCTTCCACGGTCAGACGAGTATTGTCCGTAACCGTGATCTTGATCGTGTCGGGCACAGGATATTCAATCGGATGCGATTTGCCTAAGTTAAGCACTAATTTCTTGCCTTGAAGATTCGCCTTAAAGCCAACCCCGTGAATCTCCATCTTCTTGACGTATCCCGTGCTTACTCCTTGAACTAAATTATTCACCAAGCTACGCGCCAATCCGTGCATCGACCGCGCTATCCGCTCATCCGAATCTCGCACGATATGCACAACACCCGCTTCCAGCTTAGCCGTGACCTTAGGAGGAAGTTCCATCCCGAGCTTACCCAAAGGGCCTTCCGCACGGAAGCGACGCCCCTCAAGGAAGACCTTCACGTTCGCGGGCACAAGAACAGGAGATTTGCCGATGCGGGACATATTACCAGACCACGAGGAGCAGTTCCCCGCCTACGTTTTGCTTTTTTGCATCTTCACCAGAAAGTACCCCTAGTGGAGTGGAAAGGATGGAGACACCCAAGCCGCCCAAATACTTTGGAATCTCCCGTACCCCCACGTAGCGCCGCAATCCGGGCTTGGACAAACGACGAATGCAGGTGATCGCCTTCCCATTCCGAGCACTTGCCACCTTCATGGAAATATGAAAATCACTGTGCTTTCCCTCTTTTTTTAACTCAAAATCCTCGATGAACCCCTCTTTTTTCAAGATGGCCAAAACATTTCCCCTCATCCGCGAATGCTTCGCGCGGACATTTTTCAAGCCAGCGACCGAAGCGTTTCGGATCTGCGTAATAAAGTCTGCCAATGGATCAGTTACCATAAATTCCTTACCAGCTCGCTTTCGTCACCCCAGGAATTTCCCCACGTAGGGCCATTTCCCGGAACTGAATACGGCTGACACCGAAACGCCGAATATAACTACGACGACGGCCAGTAATCGAACACCGGTTATACTTCCGGGTCGAAAACTTTGGTTTCTTCTTCTGCTTAAGCCGCCAGCACTTCTTGGCCATGAGGTGTCTCCTTATTGCCGGTCTTGGCGGCTTGGTCTGGCGAGTGGGATCTCGCAATGAAAGGCATACCCATTTGCACCAGCATTTCGCGGGTTTCTTCTCGGTCCTTGCCTGAGGTCACAAATGTCACATCGAATCCTAGATTACGCTTCACCCGATCAATTTCGATCTCTGGGAAAATCGAATGATCCTTTACCCCGAGCGTATAACCACCACGCCCGTCAAATCCACCATTCGGGATCCCACGAAAATCACGAATCCTAGGCAAAGCCGCCCGAATAAAGCGCAAGAGGAAGTCATACATCATTTTACCCCGCAAGGTCACTTTGCAGCCGATCTCTTGATGCAAACGAAGATTGAAATTCGAGATACTCTTTTTCGAACGAGTTTTGATCGGCTTTTGTCCTGTGATCATCGTCAGATCATTCAAAGCATCTTCTAATGCCACTTTAATGTCAGTCGCCGAACCCACAGAGCAGTTCAGCACAATTTTCTCCAACTTCGGCACTTGGTGTGTGTTGCTATACCCGCGAATCTTGATCATCGCAGGAACTACTGTTTTCAAATAATGAACTTTAAGATCGTTTTCCATAACTTACTTCTTCCCCTTCACCGTCTTCTCTTTGCCCTTCTTTGCCACTGCCTTCTCACCCTTGGGCCGCGAAATCAGCTTTAAATTCGAGATGTGCACCGTGCCCTCACGCTCCATCACCCCGCCCTTCGGGTTCTCTTGGGTCGGCCGAACATGCTTCTTGATCATGTTCACCCCTTCGATCAAAGCGCGTGACGAGTTCGTGATAATTTCAAGAACCTTTCCCTTGCGACCCCGTTGCGAGCCACTAATCACCAAAACCTCGTCTCCCTTATGTACATGAAAAGTTGTCATAGAACTTTTTAGAGAACCTCAGGGGCTAAGGAAACAATCTTCATAAAATTCCGATCACGCAGTTCCCTCGCCACCGGACCAAAAATACGGGTGCCCCGCGGATTAGAATCCTTGTCGATGATCACTGCGGCGTTGCTATCAAAACGAAGATAAGATCCATCCGTCCGACGAATCGGATATCGCGTGCGTACAATGACCGCGCGCACCACTTCACTTTTCTTCACGGTTCCATCGGGAGCCGCTTCTTTTACGTTGGCCGTCACTATATCACCAATCCGCGCCACCATCGTCTTACGACCAATCACCCCGATCATCGTAGCCCGACGAGCGCCCGTGTTATCTGCAATATTAATCCAGGAACGAATTTGAATCATGCCAGTACCTCGGCTTTGCTCTCCGCCTGTTTAACCACTTCTACTAAATTCCAACGCTTGAGACGGCTGAGCGGGCGGCAGGCTACGATCCGCACCATATCTCCCTCTTTCGCCTTCTTCTCTTCGTCATGAGCATAAAACTTCTTCCGCAGGCGGATAATCTTTTTGTACTTGGGATGAGGCATCCGGCGTTCCACCTGCACGACAATCGTCTTTTCCATCTTGGCGGAGATCACTTCGCCAGTCAGCTCCTTCAGTACGGAGACATGTTCTGGAGTTGTTGTCATTACGCGCCTTTTCCTGGAGTCGCTAAACGAGACTCCGACCGGGCGGTTTCAATGCGAGCAATCGTCCTGCGAATCTCTCGCAGACGAGTCGGTTTTTCCAGCTGCCCAGACTGCTGTTGAATACGGAGCTGAAAGCGCTCACGACGAAGTTCTTCCGTCTTGCGCTCCAACTCGGCCGCTTTCAGGCCTCTAAATTCTTCGATCTTCAAAATACTAATCTCCTCTCGCGAGTGATAAAGCGAGTCGCCATCGGTAGCTTGCTCGCCGCTAGCCGAAAGCACTCCTTTGCATCAAGTTCCAATAAACCATCGAGCTCGAAAAGGATAGTCCCTGGCTTAATAACTGCCACCCAAAACTCAGGCTGCCCCTTGCCTTTTCCCATCCGCGTTTCTGGGGGACGGGAGGTAACTGACTTGTCCGGGAACACCCGAATCCACAATTTACCCTTCCGATTCATGTTTCTTGTCAGCGCAACTCGCGCTGCTTCGATCTGAATATTCGTCAACCAGCAACGACCCAACGACTGTAAGCCGAAGGCGCCGAAGGCCAAAGTAATGCATCGCGTGGCGAAGCCCTTGCGGCTACCGCGCTGCGTTTTACGGAATTTTACGCGTTTGGGGAGTAAAGGCATAGTGGTAAATCCGCCAGTTAAGCGGCTTCGTCTCCTAGGCAGATCCAGACTTTAACCCCGATTTTTCCTGCCACCGTCAGGGCCTCAGCAAATCCATAATCAATATTCGCGCGCAAAGTGTGCAACGGCACTTTCCCTTCATGATACTGCTCCGTCCGCGCAATTTCTCCCCCACCCAAACGTCCTCCAACCCGAATCTTCACTCCAGCCGCCCCGAAATCCAGAGTGGTCTGCAAAGCTTTCTTCATCGCGCGACGAAACGAAACCCGACGCTCCAACTGCAAAGCAATATTTTCTGCCACCAACTGAGCGTCCAACTCGGGATTCTTAATTTCCTTCACATCGATGAGCAACTCCCGGTTCGGCGTCAGCGCTTGAGTGTCTTCGCGCAACTTATCCAGCTCACTCGCTTTGCGCCCAATCACCAGCCCAGGACGAGCGGTGTGCAAGGTCACCCGCACGCGATTCGAAGCCCGCTCAATCACCACCTTGGAAATTGCCGCACTCTCCAGACGCTTCTTTATGAAATTACGAATGGTGTAGTCCTCATGTAGAAAAATGGGGAAATTCTTTTTATTCGCATACCACACCGAGCTCCAGTTCCTCCGGAGGGGTAAACGAAAACCAACTGGATGAGTCTTTTGTCCCATAACGCCTTATTCCTTTGCCGGAGCTTTTACTCGGGCCACTTTCTTTTCTTTTTTCTCCGCCTTAGCCGCCTCGGGCGGTGCTTCCTGTAAGGTCATCCGAATATGGCTGGTGCGCTTCCGAATCGGACCTGCACTGCCACGGGCTTTCGGTTGAAAACGATGAAAAGTAGGGCCTTCCCCAACCATAATCTCATGCACCACAAGATTCTCCGCGGGAATCGAATGCTTGTTCTCCGCATTGGCCACCGCCGAACGTAGTGTCTGCACCAAAAGACGAGCCGATTTCTGCGGGGCAAAACGCAAACGAGCGTCTGCTTCCGGAGCGCGTAGCCCCCGTAGGCATCGGGCGATATCCCGTATTTTAAAGGCGGACATACGCGCGTACTTCATTTCAGCGCGAGCAGTGCGAATTTCTGTACTCATTTTTGTGCGAGAACCGAAACTCGGTCCCCTACCTTGGGTTGAATGCCATCCGTCAGCTTTTCCGTCATTCCAGCAGAAATGAGTTCACGGACTTCCAACAGACGACAATTTCCAATCACCTGATCCCCACGCACGATCCGGAACGGCATACCCTCGCGAGCGCCCTGCCGACTTCCCAGATTCAAAACTAAAGACTGCTGCGCGGGATCTACCGCGACAATTTGTGCATCCGTCACCCCAGAGGCGAGAGCCCGTGGGCTACTTCCCGCGACCATCTGCGCTTCCCATGTCCGCTTGGCCGACTCAAACTCCGCTCGCGCCGCCGCCTTCTTCACTGGACTGGTCTCCCCCGCCCACGCAGTGGCACTGGCTATTACATTCTTTGCCTGGCTCATTAGGCCCTGCAGGGCTTTCTCCGCACGAATTAACTCACCCGAAAGTCGCACCACTTTGTCATGGCTATCCCGTACGTCCCCGCTCAAGGCACTCAACCCAAGAAGCTCATCCCGCCTCTGGAGTTGGCTCCACGCTTCCCGATAGGCTTGAGCCTCCGACTGAGCCATCAGGAGTTCATTCGTCTTGCTCGACGAAGGCACTTCCCCAAAAGCAAAGGACGCCAAGCAACTGACAAGAAGGAGAAAGAATTTCATTACTTCGTCACCTTCTCCGTATGCCCACCGTGCCGCTTGAAGATACGCGTAGGCGAGAATTCACCCAAACGATGACCCACCATGTTTTCAGTAACGAAAACAGGATTGAAAATCTTCCCGTTATGAACCAGGAAAGTATGACCGACGAAGTCAGGCGGAATCATCGAGCGGCGGGACCAAGTCTTGATCGGCTTCTTCGCCCCAGAACCAATCTTTTGCACCTTCTCCATCAGATGGTCATCAATAAACGGACCTTTTTTTAGACTACGACTCATGAGGACCTCTTCTTTCTACGATCTTCCACAATAAATCGGCTGGAAGGCTTGTGACGGTGACGAGTTTTCAATCCC
>CAMCNF010000002.1 GCA_945876115.1 Verrucomicrobia subdivision 6 bacterium
GCCATGAAACTTCTTCTCGGTCACAGCCCCGACGCTGACGATGCCTTCATGTTCTATGCCATGGCAAAGAATCTGGTAAATCTACGTGGACACGAATTCACCCATGTTCTGCAAGACATCGAGACTCTCAACCGCCGCTGCCAAGCAGGCGAACTGGATATCTCCGCCGTCTCCTTTCACGCTTACACCAAGATCGCCGATCAGTATGCTCTCATGCCCTGCGGGGCGAGCTTCGGTGATGGCTACGGCCCGTGCCTAGTCGCCAAGAAAAAGATCGATCGTGAATCAATGAAGAAGATGCGCATTGGCATCCCTGGACTTCTCACCAGCGCTTACCTCACCCTCCAACTCTACCTCGGTCTGCCCCACGGCTCCTTTACCGCCATCAATCTTCCGTTCGATAAGATCCAAGAAGAAATTCTAGCAGGCCACATCGATGCAGGCCTAATTATCCACGAAGGCCAACTCACCTATCAGGAGGAAGGATTCTCTCTCTGCGCAGACCTTGGCACTTGGTGGGCCCAAGACACAGGGGGGCTGCCCCTTCCTCTCGGCGGTAACGTTGTCCGCCGCTCTCTCGGCGAGCAAGTCATCGCCGATACCACCCAAACTCTAAAGGAAAGTGTTCGTTACGCCTTAGACCACCGCCAGGCGGGAGTTCGCCATGCACTCCCCCTCAGTCGCGGGATGGACGAACAGCACACTGATAAGTTTATCGGAATGTATGTTAACGATCTGACCCTGGATTTTGGCCCCCGAGGCCGCGCAGGACTTAAAGAGTTCTTCGGTCGCGCCCACCAGTCAGGCCTAATCCCCCACATCCCCACCCTGGGTTCGTAGTCCCAACCCTTGGGTCGTAGGTCATCTCTCCTTGCCAAACATATTTTTTATGGTATGGTATGTGGTATGGCAGTTATGACTTACAGAAAAACCTTCGCTTTGGACAAAGAAACTTCTCGGCGACTGAAAACCCTATCCTCGGCTTGGAATATTTCCCAAGCGGAAGTCGTCCGCCGTGCCGTAGGGCAAGCGGCAAAATCACCTTCCCTCCAATTCAAAAATCCCGCTCAAATCATCAAGGAGCTTCATGACCATGGCCAGGGTCTCACGCTCGAAGCCGCCAATTCATACCTCTCGGAGGTCACCCGAGATCGTGAAGCTTGGCGCAACTCGTGATCTGCCTCGACACGAACTACCTCATCCGATCCCTGGTTCAAGGGAGTCACGAAGTTGGCGAAATCCTCGCTTGGGTCGATCAAGGCCAACTTCTCACCACCTCAGCAATCTGCTGGTACGAGTTTCTTGGCGGCCCCGTCTCCTTCAAACAGACTGAGGGAGTTCGATCTCTTCTCCACCAGATTATTCCCTTCACCGAAAACGAAAGCGCAGAGGCGGCTCGCCTCTTTCACCTGATAGGAAGATCCCGCAAACTACGAGTCGATTGCATGATCGCAGGAACCGCTCTTCTCCACGAAGCTCGCCTGGCTACTGCGAACCGCAAAGATTTTACCCCCTTCCTTACCCACGGACTCAAACTCGCCTAGCTACCCGCTTGCCTTCCCCACCCTAAGATCGTAGTTCGTTGTCTTCTTCTAGCCGTCTATCGCAAAACCACGCCCCGCTCCGATGTCTTAAGAAACTCGATCAACTCCTGCACCTCCTCTGTCTTCGCCCCCTTCTCCGATAAATACTCCCGAGCCTGGGAAAGATTGTACTTAGGATTGAGCAATACCTTTAGCGCCTCTTTCAATCCCCGAATCGAATCCTCCGAAAACCCTTTCCGCTGAAGCCCCGTTAGATTGACCGCACGGGTTACCGCAGGATTCCCATCCGCAATCATGTAGGGCAAGACGTCCTGCACTACCTTGGTGCATCCCCCAATCATCGCGTGCCGCCCAATCCGACAAAACTGGTGAACCGCTGATAAGCCCCCAACCACCGCAAAATCCCCCACCACCACATGGCCCGCTAAAGTTCCATTATTCGAAAAGATACAATCGTTCCCCACCACGCAATTATGGGCGACATGCGCGTACGCCAAGAAATGGTTGCGACTCCCAATCACCGTTTTCTCTTCAGGACTCGTCCCACGGTTCACCGTAACAAATTCCCTAAAGTTATTTTCATCCCCTACCTGCAACAACGTTGGCTCTGCCGTATACTTCAGATCCTGCGTCCGCCCACCGATTGAACAAAACGGATGAAAGATATTCCGGGAGCCGAAGGTACTCGGTCCCTCCAAATTCACGTGGCTGCGTAAAACACACCCTTCCCCTAACTCCACCCCAGCCCCCACTACACAGAAGGGTCCAATCTCCACCGAGGCCACCACTTTGGCTTTCGCATGCACCACGGAAGAAGAATGAACCGCCACGCTGGTCGCCCCCTCAGCGATCGATGATCGCAAACATCAGCTCCGCTTCCGAAACCACTTCTCCATTCACCAAACACTGCCCCGCAGCTTTGCCAATCTTCCCTCGTGATTTGGTCAATTCTACATGCATGGTCAAAACGTCCCCTGGCATCACTGGTTTGCGAAATTTAGCTTTATCCACGCTCATGAAATATCCCAATTTCCCCGCATTCTCCGTATTCCGTAACAAGAGGATACTGGCTACCTGCGCCATCGCCTCGATCTGCAACACTCCAGGCATAATCGGATGATCAGGAAAGTGTCCTTGGAAATAAGGTTCGTTGATCGTCACTAGCTTCATCCCCACCGCTTTAGTTGCCCCTTCAAACCGCAGAATCCTGTCGACCATCAAGAACGGATAACGATGAGGCAGGATCTTCATCACCTCGTTCGTATCCATCGACCTCTCGCCCACTGGAATATTTTCCACCGGCATCAGCGCGGACTGGTAGGCACGGTACGCCTTGTAGAGGGCTTTGGCGAAAAGTAGGTTCAGGCCGTGACTGGTTTTCGACGCCAAAATATGCGCACGAATCGGTACGGGGAACAAAGCCAAATCCCCCATGATGTCCAAAATCTTGTGCCGAACGAATTCGTCTGGGTAGCGGAGCGGTTCTTTACTCATGACCGACTCGCCACGAATCACGATGGCGTTTTCCAAACTCCCGCCCTTAATCAGCCCCTTCGCCAATAGAGGTTCCACTTCTTCGTAAAAAACAAACGTTCGCGCCCGACCAATCTCCTTCGCGTAATTTTCCGCTCCCACCTCAATGCTCAGATACTGGGTATGGTAAGGAGTATGATTGGCGTTGGTACAGGAAACCTTGAATCCATCGTGTGGCAAGGCCGCCATGTAGCCTCCATCAGGAGTCGTCACCCAAACTGGCTCGCGAATCTCGAAAACAGTTCGCGGAGCTTCCAACTCTTTTCGACCCGCCTTGGCCAGCATCTCCAAGAAAGGAGCAGCACTCCCATCGCCAATCGGAGGCTCGTTCGCATCCAACTCAATCAGTGCGTTATCAATCTCCAACCCGCGCAGCGCCGAGAGAAGATGCTCTACCGTGCTAACCTTGACACTGCCTTCAGCCAATGTCGTCGCACGCTCCACCTGCTTCACTTTCTCTAAAAAGGCGGGAATCGTCGGTTGATCCGCCAGATCCATCCTGCGGAACTGGTACCCCGACCCCGCTAGCGCAGGTTTCACCGTCAAGCGGACCTTGGCCCCGCTGTGCAGGGAGGTTCCCGTCATGCTCGCCTCATGCTCTACGGTGGATTCACGTGGAGTTGCCATTCCACTTTCTACACATTTTTTCCCCTTGAGTCATCCCCCTTATCTCCCCCATTTCACCCCTTGGCCTTCCTCTGCTAGTGTACCTGCTTGAGCCAACCTGTTCAGGATGAGGGGATTCTGTTTCATCTTCGCCGCCAAGGGGAAACCAGCTTCCTCGCCGTCTGGCTCACCCGCCAGCACGGAGTCGTTCGTACCCTCGCCCGCGGCGCCGCCAAACCAGGAAATCCCCTCAAAGGGCACCTCGATCTTTTTCACGAATGCGAGATTTCTTGGGACCGCTCCCGCCGAGGCCACCTGCACCATCTCAAAGAAGCACGCCTTAGGGAAACCCACGCCGGACTCCGCCAATCGTATTCGCGGCTTCTTGCCGCCACCTACTTCTCCCAAACCATCGAGCACCTCGCAGAACCCGACGCCGATCTCGGTTCCCTTCACACTCTTCTCCAATCCGCCCTTACTTGGCTCGATAAAAAAGATCCCCACGCCCTACTCGTAGAAAGATTCGAACGAGCAGTCCTAAAAACCCTCGGCACCAACCAGGCCAATCGCACCGCCCGCTCCCTTCTTGACGACCTCTCCCACCGTCGCCCCAAGTCTCACGTCGCCCTCATGAAAATAGTCTCGGCTTTCTCTGAATAAGCTAGATCCACGGCTTCCCCTTCTTGCCCTGACTCAGGCCTTCTGCCAGCGTCCAATCTGTGAGTTGCTCATCCACTCTTCCCTCTTTTTTCTGCAAAGGCGCTCCCAGCTCGGCTTAGCCTTATGAAATCTGATCTTCCCGCTCCTCATCTCGAAACTTGTATTCTGAGTCGGCCCGAACTTCTCGCTCCAGTTCGCGCAATGTTAGAAGAACTTGCTGCACGCATCGGTTTCGACGAAACCGCCTGTGGTCATCTCGCGCTGGCCATCGATGAGGCCCTGACCAACATCATCCGTCATGGCTACAACAATAACCCCAACCAAAATATTTGGATTTCCGCATGGGAACTATCCGACCCCACTGGTTTACGCATTCAGATCGACGATCTCGCTCCCCAGATCGAGGTTTCACAGCTCAAAGGTCGCGACCTCGATGATATTCGCCCAGGCGGTCTCGGAGTTCATCTCATTCATTCCCTGATGGATCTTGTCCAGTTCTCTAAACGCCCCGGAGGGGGCATGCGACTGATCGTCGAAAAGTACCAGCCCGCCAAAACCACCTCTTCTTTGTAACCAAGTTAAGCCCCCCAAAGGCAACCCCAACCCACTATTCATCTCGCGACCCACCCCTACTTTCTTTAAGTTTTTCTATGTCCCGCGCCACCGAACTCATCGTCGATATCGAAACTCTCGCCGACGGCTTTCTTCTTCGTCCGCATGGGGATGTCGATATGGCACGCTCCCCCGCTTTTCGGGTTAAACTCACCGAAGCACTGAAGAATGTCCCCGCGCGTCTCGTGGTCGATCTAGCCTTAGTTCCCTATATGGATTCTTGCGGCCTCGCGGCTCTCATCGAAGCTCTGCAAATTACTCGCGCCCAAAAGACCAAGCTCATCGTTTGCAATCTTTCCGCCCGAGTGCGCAGTGTTTTCGAACTATCCCGTTTGACCACAGTCCTGACCGTCGTCGATAGTCACGAGCAAGCCCTCCTAGCCTAGCCCTTAATTCCTCTTAATCCTGAAAGGACTTACGGTTTGGAGTGGATCTCAGCTCCCTCCAGCCTTCAACGTGGCCAGCAATTCATTTAGCGAAACACTGACGATGGTCGAAGCCAAATCACTGACCGCAAAAGGTAAAATTAATTCCCGCCCGTGCACCATCGAACCACAGCTATAAACCACATTAGGAACATACCCCTCTCGCTCCGCCCCCTCAGGCGACAAGAGCGGCTCTCGCAAACGCCCAATCACCCGGCTGGGGTCATCAAGATCCAAGAGGGCTGCCCCAATACAATATTTCCGCATCGGGCCAACCCCATGGGTAATAACTAACCAACCCGCTTCCGTCTCAATTGGAGATCCACAGTTCCCAATCTTAACCGATTCCCACATCGCCGCAGGTCGCAAAATAAGCTGAGGATCCGCCCAATAGTAAGGACTATCGGAATACATCAGAAACAGATTCTCGTCGTCATACCGAGAAAGCATGGCGTAGCGACCACCCACTCGACGCGGAAAGAGTGCCATTCCCTTATTCTGCACTCTGCCCCCATTTAAAGTCAGAATCCGAAAATTAAGAAAATCTAAGGTCTCAATGAACTGAGGTAAAATTGCCCTACCGTTGTAGGCAGTGTACGTGGCGTAATACATGACCGATCCATCGTCTTCCGTAAAACGAACGAAACGCGCGTCCTCAATTCCGTTCGTCTCGTTCGGAGATACCGGAAAGATGATCCGTTCACTCAAAGCCAAGGTTTCGGGAAAATGCAGCTCATAATTAGAATCCGCTAGCCATTGAATACATTCTAAGGTCCGCTTCAAATCGCGGGTCTCCGGCTTCGTTTCCTGCCGAACCACCCTGAGCATTTTTGTTAAATCAACTAGCGTGAAAGTCTCCCCCAACGGGGTCATGACTGCGTCGGCATAGCTATTATCAAATCCCATTTCCGATAACTTAATACTGAAACGTTTTTTCTTATAACTAGGATTCGCCACGATTTCAGGCGCAGTAACATAATGAGAAATAGGATCCATCGAGATTTCACCCGCAGGAGAAATCATTCCCGTACGAAACTCAATCGACGAGATGTGCCCTTCGCCCGTCGCACGCAAGCTCATCAAGAATCGCACGGCCCCTTGCTCGACTCCGCTTTGATCGGGATGGGCCACGATCGAGGGATTAAAGATTGCCGCCGACTCCAGAGCGTACTCCCCAGAAAAAAGGGCCCCAAGGAGTAGCTTTCTTTTTTCCGAAAGAGGTCGCTGGGTGAAAACATGCCCCTGCACACGCTGGAAGTTCGCCAAAAGAATCGTTCCTAGGTCCCGATGGCGCGATTCGAAATCTTTCCAGACCTTCGCTAGCTCCTGCGTTACCTCCTCCTCAGTTAAGGCGAGAACTCTTCCCAAAGTCGTGGTGATTCGGTGCACCTCAGATGGGATAAAAGGCCGCAGGAGGACCCTTCTGCTCTGAGGGACAATGGACAAATCGTGGCGACGCAGGCGAATGGCATTCATCAGAAGAGGCTCGGTGGACGAGCAATTAACTGCTCCGCATAGTTCATTTCTGCCAAAGAAAGATGGAAGGCCAAAGAAGACTCCGCCCCCTGATTCTCATTCACCCGATCGGCATGTAACCCATCGCTACATCCACCCGTCCCTGAGTCATACAAGGCCAAGCCAAGATCGTTTCGCCCCAAAAACCATTCGAACGCTCTTCGCGCCTCCTTTGTCCACTGGGGGTCTTGGGTCGCTCGGAAGGCTTCATGGCAGGCGGCCACCATAGCCTGGGCTTCCACTGGTTGCTGATCAAAATCCGCCCTTGCCCCATCCTTCTCATAGAAACCATTCGAACCAATCGGCCGGAAACACCCAGCCTGTGTTTTCTGAATCGATACCAACCAACGCAACGAAGCTAATCCCACCTGCAGAGCATCCCCGCACGGCATCCACTGCCCACTTAGAATGAGTGCTTGGCAAAGTCGGGCATTTTCATACGTCACCCTCGATTCGAACCAAGGCCACTCCTTCGAATGGCAATCTCGCCAGCGCTGCATCAGCTTTTCAGTTAGCCTAGCTCGAATCACCTTCGTTTTTTGGTCCTCAGGAAAAGTACGCAGATATTCATGAATACCCAAAAGAGCGAAACTCCAGGCCCGCGGAGAGGAAAATGTTTCTACGATGGGTAGGCCCGCTTCGAATAATCGAGCTGCCAATCGCCGATGACCTTGATGCTTGGAACGTCCAACCCCTGAACCCAAAGCCCACAACGCACGCCCTTGACTATCCTCACTCCCACAAGGCTCTAACCACTCCCTACCGTGGCTCATGAAATTGCGGAACCGACTTTGCTCGGTATCCCAAGCTGCACTGAGAAATGCTAGATACCTCGTCGCCAACTGCTCCAAGACTCCCTCAGGCGCGGGATCCCCAAGCTCTTCTAGGACATGACAGAGAATAAACGCTCTGGCGTTGTCGTCCGTACAGTAACCTTGGCTAAAGTTTGGAACCGTGAAGGTCGCATGCTGAAAAATACCCGTGCCATCACTCATATGGATCAGGTGGTCCAACCGACTTGGCGGCAAGTCATAGGGCCGATGGTCAAGGGTCCACCCCTCGAAAGCCGCCCGAGGGTTAGCTTTACGATCGGCTCGTGCTCGCTGAAACGACTCTAGATAACGCTCTCCTACCGCAGGCCAAATCATCTCCCGGCCCAGAGCATAGGCGTTACGGCGCATCTTGTTTAGATGGGCAGGATCGTCCAGCAGGGCACAAACACTTTTGGCAATTGCCCCAGCATCTCGAAAGGGCACGAGCATCCCTCGCCCCTCCGCGAGTAGCTCCTGTGCATGCCAATACGGAGTAGAAACCACCGCCTTGCCCGCACCAAAAACATAGGCCAGCGTTCCCGAGGTAATTTGGCTCTCCTCGAGATAAGGGGTCAGATAAATATCCGTCGCCCCAATAAACTCCTGCAACTCCTCCAGCTCTAAAAACCGATTGTAGAAAATAATATGCTCCTTCACCCCACGATCGTCCGCCAATCGCTCCAAGCTTAGGCGATAACTCTCCCCCTCTTGCGCCAAAAGATGGGGGTGCGTCACCCCTAAGACCAAGTAAACCACCTCAGGATGCTGCTGGACAATCTTAGGCAACGCCTCAATCACATGTTCAATTCCTTTGCCCGGTCCAATCAAACCAAAGGTGAATAGAACCTTTCGACCCTCGACCCCCAATCGTTCCTTAAATAATTCTGAATCGAGAAACTTCGTATTCGGAATTCCGTGCGGAATGATATCCACTTTCTCCATCGAGACCCCGTATACCTCCTCAAGAATCTTTGCCCCCTTGCGTGCCATTACGATCAATCGGTCACTCCGCTTAATTAACTCCTGCATCACTTCCCGCTGAGCATCATTCGGCTTCGTTAAGACGGTGTGTAAGGTTGTCACAACCGGCATGCGCACTTCTTTTAATAAGGCTAAAAGATGACTTCCTGCCGTCCCTCCATAGATCCCGAATTCGTGCTGCACGCTGAGAACATCCGCATTGTGAAAATTCAAAAAATCGGCCGCCCGACGATACGAATCTAGCATCTTCTCCGCCATTTCAAACCGTACCCGAGGAGGGTAGGCATAGCCTTCGGCCCGGTCATTGACTGCCCCGACGTAACAGTCCGATCCCGAGGCAGCGCCCGCCACCGCTTCACATAAATCACTCGTAAAGGTGGCAATCCCACAAAGCCTCGGCAAATAGTCCCCCAGAAATGCTATGCGCTTGGGTACCGAGGAAGTGTCGGTTCCAGTTTTCACCTTTGCGCCGTTATTCCGCATTGTTTTTCCAACCGATTTAGAAACTTTTCTGACCCGCCCAGAACCATTCAACGAGGTAGTCCCTGTCTCTTTAGACTTTCTCGGCTGACTCGATTGCCTTCGTCCCTTTTTTACCCCAGAAGAACTCATCGTCTTAGGATACCTGAGAATTCACTGGAGTCCGTCTAAATAGGAAGCCCATCCCCCCTTACCCCCATAGAAACCCAAACTCGAAAAGTTGGCCAAAACGGCCCGAGCCGCTACTCGGCCATGAAATAATTCGCAATGCCTAGTTCAAACAACCACCGGAACACCACCCACGGGCGCATCAACCCACTTGCCATGTTCCCGAATCAAATCCTGCAATCGCTCCACCGCTTCCGCTTCAGGAATATTAAATTTTACTGGCGTCCGGCCCACGTAGAGGTTGATCTTCCCGGGAGCTCCCCCCACGTAGCCAAAATCCGCATCCGCCATCTCCCCTGGTCCATTGACAATACATCCCATCACCGCAATTTTGACTCCCTTCAAATGCTGCGTCCCAGCCTTAATCTTGGCTGTAGTGCTCTGCAGATCAAAAAGGGTCCGCCCGCAGGAGGGACACGCCACATAATCGGTTTTAAAGATCCGACTTCCCGCCGCCTGTAAAATATTAAATCCCAATCGCAAACTAGCTCCTGGCGCTGGCTCACCCCTGACCAGAATCGCATCCCCAATTCCGTCACAAAGCAATGCCCCAAGATGAATCGAGGCCCGAATCAGCCCACTCAATCCACCCTCTGAGGAGTCTGGCTTCAAAGTGTCCTTCAAAAGAATCGGGTGCCTTGCCGGAATTCTCGCCGCCAGCATCCGCGTGGCTGAAACGAGATTCAAATCGAGCCCATCCTTAACCGCCACGACCACTGCCTCGTTCATCGCCTCCAAAGCCGCGATCTCCGCATCGTTACGCGGATCTACTTCTACCACCGAAGTCTTTTCATAGACCAACTCAGGCGCCAAATCACCCAGCTGCGCCAAACGCGGACGCAAAGCCTCCTCCACCTTAGCCGAAACAAAAACCCTCGGCGGCTCCTCCCCTCCCATGGTTACGCCAGATCGCACCACCTTCGAACTCGCCCGCTTTGTAAAACTAAACGGATCATAGGAAAGGCTAGTCGCCGCATCGAAACTCCCCTGAGCTCTCTCTTCCAAGTATTTTACTAACGCCCGCCCCACGGGAATCTCGTGAATGCTGTCCTCTGTCAAACTCACTCGAATGGTATCACCAAGACCATCCAGCAGGAGCGAGCCAATGCCGATCGCACTCTTAATTCTCCCATCCTCTCCGTCCCCCGCCTCCGTCACCCCAAGATGCAAAGGATAATTCCAATCTGCCCCTTCTTTCTCCAGCGCTACGGTCAGTAAACGGTACGCCTCAATCATCACCTTCGGATTGGATGATTTCATCGAGAAGAGGAAATTGTGAAAATTTAGCCTTCTCGCGATTCGCGCAAACTCCAGCGCACTCTCCACCATCCCGTGCGGAGAATCCCCGTAGCGGTTCATAATCCGGTCTGAGAGGGAACCGTGATTCGTCCCGATCCGAATTGCGATTTTTCTCTCGGCGCAGATTTTTACCAAAGGGGTAAAAGTCTCCTCAATCCGGCCCAACTCCTCTGCATACTGCTCATCGGTATACTCCCGAATCGCGAACTTTTTCTTATCGGCAAAGTTCCCAGGATTAATCCGAACTTTTTCGACCCACTGAGCCGCTTCCAGAGCCGCATCTGGCTTGAAATGAATATCGGCGACGATCGGCACGTCACATCCAGCGGCCAGTAGCTCCTTTTTTATTTTCTGAAGATTAGCCGCATCCTTAATCGTCGGTGCCGTAATCCTTACGATCTCACATCCCACTTTCACCAGTTCAAGAGTCTGCTTGACCGAAGCCGCCGTATCCATCGTGTCCGAGGTAATCATACTCTGAACCCGAATCGGATGGCTTCCTCCAATCCCGACCTTTCCCACTTTCACTTCACGAGTGTGGCGCCTTAAGTAGCGATAAGCACTGGCACAGTAGCTTTTCATTTCGTCCTTTTTTGAAAAATCGGCATATCCGCGCTCTCCGCAGGCTTTTCCATCCGCCTCTTTAAGCGCATCGAGTCATGGTAAGTGACCAAAAGAAAGAATCCAGCCAGCAGAAC
This sequence comes from Verrucomicrobia subdivision 6 bacterium, assembly GCA_945876115.1. Classification (GTDB taxonomy): domain Bacteria; phylum Verrucomicrobiota; class Verrucomicrobiia; order Methylacidiphilales; family Verrucolacustridaceae; genus Verrucolacustris. The sequence continues at coordinate 11,334 of CAMCNF010000002.1, forward strand.
GACGAAGCAGGTCTGAATCATCCCAATAGTCTTGGCTTGCAACTGTCGCCTCCGTACCGCTTCTACTATCGAAAAAAGGATGTGCCCTCCATCGAGAACCGGAATCGGCAGAAGATTGAGCACCGCCAGATTCACATTCAAGATCACACTAAAATAAAGCACCAATCTCGGGTCAGTACGCAGAAGAGAGACTAGCCGTTCAAAGATTCCGAGGGGTCCACTCAGATGTTGCAACCCCACGCTGGAGGCAGGGGTGACCAACGCACGTAAGGTGCGCAAGACCAGCCCCGCCGCCGAACTCACCTGCTCCTGCGGAGTCGGATGGGTAATCTGAACCTCGCCCGGCTTCCAGATCACCCCGATCATCCTATCCTTCCGATTGGTCGCCTTTTCTGGCCTGACATTCACCGAGATCTCTCCGCCCGAAGCCCGCTCCACCCTCAGAGCAAGCACCGCTTGGCCCGCATCCACCGCCGCCTTAACCGCTGCAGGACTCCATAATTTTTTCCCGTCCAACATCACTATCCTATCCCCACCTCGGATTCCCGCACGGTCAGCTGGTCCATCCGCAATGACTTTATCCACCACCGCCGATTGGGCAGGATACATCTCAAAACCCAATCGCCTCAGACCTTCCATCTCCGCATCTCGCTCGGGTAAAATCCTAGCGGTCACGATTTCCCTACCCCCTCGATCCAGTTCGAGCAGAATCTCTTTGTCCGTTCCCAATAAAATACTCTCAACCACCGCCCCTGGGCGCCCCGCCCAACGCTCAGGTCTCTGCTGGTCAATCGCCAGAATTACATCCCCTGGCAAAATTCCTGCTTTGGCCGCGGGGGTGCCTGGCTCCACCCAGCCGATTGTCGTCGTCCGATAAGTCATATTCGTCGGCACCCCAAAAATCCACACTCCCACCGCGCAGAGCACCCCCAACCCCAAACTGGCTACTGGACCCGCCAATGCCGTAAAGATCTTTGCCCCAGGCGATGCAGGAGGCAGATCCTGCACATCTTGTTCCGATTTGCCTTCAATCCCCTCCGCAGGACTCATCTGCGGTAGCTGAACGAATCCCCCAAGAGGGAGTAAGTTCACCTGCCACTCCACTCCATCCACCACTTTACCATAAATCTTAGGCCCGAATCCGATAGCAAACTTCTCCACCACTAATCCCGCCTTGCGTGCGGCACAAAAATGCCCGAACTCGTGAGCTGCCACCGTCAGCCCAAAAAGAAAAAGAGCCAAAACAATCGTTCCCGCCACCGTAACGATTTCCAACCAAGGCAATGAAGCCAGAAAACTCATACGGCTCCCTGCAGGGCGGTTTTGGCCTGAGCGCGGGCCCACTGATCGGCCGCAATAATTGCTGCCAGATCAGGCTTTTTCTCGTTGGCGTGAGCCGCCATCACCTTTTCCACCATTCCCCATATCCTCGGGAAAGAAATTTTTTCTTCAAGAAAAGCCTCCACCGCCACCTCGTTAGCTGCGTTAAAAACTCCTGGCAAAGTCCCCCCAGCCTCCCCCGCTTCTCGAGCTAAGCGCAAGGCAGGAAACCTTTTCTCGTCAGGGGCCTCGAAGGTTAGGGACCCAATCTTTGCCAAATCCAAGGGCGGCAACCCGCTGGGCAAGCGCTTTGGATAGGTCACCGCATATTGAATCGGAAAACACATGTCGGTCACACTCAGTTGGGCCAAGACCGATCCGTCGACAAACTCCACCAACGAATGGACTAGGCTCTGCGGATGAACCACCACCTCGACTTGGCTCATCGGCAACCCGAAAAGCCAGTGGGCCTCGATCATTTCAAGCCCTTTGTTGAACATCGTCGCGGAATCGATCGTGATTTTCTTCCCCATCGACCAGGTCGGATGTTTCAGTGCCTGCGCCACCGTGACCTTCTTCAACTCCTCCGCTGAGCTCTTTCGAAACGGGCCGCCCGACGCCGTAAGAATGATTTTCCGAACCTCCTGGCTCTTGGCTCCTTGCAAACACTGAAAAATGGCGTTGTGCTCACTATCCACTGGTAAAACTTGGCGTTGGTGCTTTTTCGCCTCCCCCGTGACCGCGGAACCCGCCAGAACCAGAATCTCCTTACTTGCCACCGCCAAATCTTTTCCCGTTCGCAGAGCCGCCAAGGCAGGAGCGAGCCCCGCCGTCCCCACCACCGCCACCAGCACCATATCCGCCTCTGTCTCTTCCACCATCCGACTCAAACCTTCCGCTCCTGGATAAAACTTTGTTCCTTGGGGTAATTCTTTTTTCACTTTCTCGGCCGCAACCAAATCAGAAACCGCTACTGCCTTCACCCCAAACTCCCGCGCCTGAGCCAAAACTCGCTCACCGCTTTTGGCCACCCCCAAACCCACTAGCTTCATCGTCTCGGGTAGCGCCCGTGCAACCTTGCAGGTGCTCTCCCCGATCGAACCGCTCGAGCCTAGTAGAATGACCCGCTTCATATTCTCCCCGTGAAAACGAGATATCCATAAAAGACAGGCAAGCTAAAGAGCAAGCTATCCACTAGATCCAAGGCTCCGCCAATTCCTGGAAGAAATTGCCCCGAGTCGGTTACCCGAGCATCCCGTTTGACCACCGACTCTCCCAAATCTCCGATCACACTGACCACCGCCAAGCCGATTCCCAAAATCCATCCATGAACCCCCGCTAGACTGCCCAAGGATTGCGGAAAATAGTGAATCAAGCCCAGACTCGTAAGTAGGGCAACCAGCACCCCGCCCACCAGTCCTTCCCAAGTCTTTTTCGGGCTAATCACTGGACTTAGTTTCGTACGCCCAAAGAGATTCCCTGCCACGTAGGCTCCAACGTCAGTAAACTTGGTCACCGCCACCGCATAAACTAGGAGAGCCACCCCACCCCCTTGAGGCACACAGTAAAGAATCTTAGTTGCGTAGTTCAGCAAGTACGGAACGTAAAAGAAGCCGAAGAGAGTCAAAGCCATTGCAGTGGTCGCACCCTCAACCTTCGGATGAAACACTCTGCGCGTCAGCGCCCCCAAAATTACTAAAAGCACCAAGACCGCCTCGCCCGAGAACGCATTGGGAAACCCACCCGTGGGAGAGACCACCGAGAAAAAGGTCGCCCCATAAAGTAGTGCCCCCGCCAAGAGCCCAGTTTTTAAGAAGACGGTGCGACCTGCCGTCCGTTGGGAAAGATAGAATTCTCTCTGGGCAGCCAATCCGACGATGGCGATAAGCAGAAAAACCCCGTTGGTATAACGCAGGGTGACCAGCGTGAGAATAATACCCCAAAGCAGGAGCGAAGAGAGAAGACGCCAGCCCAGCATGGCTAGATCCCTCCAAATCGGCGGTCGCGTCCCGCATAATCCGCCAACGCCTTGGCAAATTCATCTTTTCCAAAATCAGGCCAGAGGACAGGCGTCACATAAATCTCTGCGTAGGAAATCTGCCAAAGCATAAAGTTACTGATCCGCATCTCGCCGCTGGTGCGAATCAAGAGATCAGGATCAGGAATTCCCTTCGTGTAGAGGTTGGCCGAGACTGTCTCCTCCGTGATCTTCTCAGGATCCAGCTTTCCTGCCTTCACTTCGCGCCCCATCGCTTGCATCGCTTCGGTAATTTCCACGCGGGAGCCGTAACTCAAAGCAAGAATCAGATCGAGGCGAGTGTTCTCTTTCGTTCTTTCGATTGCGCCCTCCAACTCCTCCCTTACGGCTTCAGGTAAATCCTGCCGTCTCCCAATCGTTCGCAAACGAATCCCTTCCTTGCCCATTTCGTTCAGCTCCTCCCGAATCACCCCCCGCAGAAGACCCATCAACCCCTGCACCTCGTCCCTCGGTCTCTGCCAGTTTTCCACCGAGAAGGCGTAGAGAGTCAAATAACGGACACCGTGATCGATGGCGGCTTGCGCCACAGCTTTTACCGATTTGCGCCCTGCCTCATGTCCGCTCAGACGAGGAAGGTGGTGCTGACTCGCCCACCGGCCATTGCCATCCATAATGATGGCGACGTGACAGGGAATCTTTGGCGGATTGGATTTCTTACCCATGCCGAAAGGTCTGGTCACGGCCAGCTCCCACAGAAATCAGACCGAGGGGAGCGCCGACCAAATCCTTGATCGCGGAAAGATACAATCGTGCTTTGCGAGGAAGCTCTTTCCAGTGACGCGCTTCCGTGGTCGGCTCGCACCATCCTTCAAAGTTCCGATAAATGGGACGACAGCGACTCCAGTCCGCCGCTTCAACTGGTGGCTCCTTCAAATACTTTCCTCGGAGACGATAACCCACGCACACGGGGATTTTTTCCAATCCATCCAAACCGTCCAAATTGGTCATGGCCATCTCCGTCACCCCGTTGAGCTGAACCGCCCGCCTCACCAGCACCGCATCGAACCAACCACAACGGCGCGCTCGACCCGTCGTCGAGCCGAATTCACGGCCCATTCCATGAAGGAGATGTCCCAGCGTTCCATCTTCCGTGACAAAAGGACCGCCCCCGACCCGTGTGGTGTAGGCCTTCAATACTCCAACTACTCGGTGAATCGCCGTCGGCGGCACTCCCGTTCCGGTGCAGGCCCCGCCCGCAGTGCAATGGGAACTGGTCACGAAGGGATAAGTGCCATGATCCACATCCAGAAAAGTTCCCTGTGCACCCTCGATCAAAATCCGTTGCCCCGAAGCCACTGCGCGGTGAGCCAAGGTCACCCCATCCGCTAGGTAAGGTCGAAGAACCCGAGCGGCAGCTTCCACTTCTCGAATCGTCTTGGTCGCCGAGATTTTTACCCAGCCTTGACCACGAGAGGCGCGGTTATGCAACGCCACCCGCTCACGTATCCGCCGAGCCAGCTCGCGGGATGGCAAGGCCAACTCTCCCGCGCGAAGTCCCACCCGAGCCGCTTTATCCGCGTAGGCCGGGCCGATCCCCCGCCCTGTCGTGCCAATTTTTCCATTTCCCCGACGTTTTTCGAATCCCTGATCCACCGCCCGGTGATGCGGGAGAACGAGATGTGCCTGCGCCGCCAAATGCAAGCGGCCACGGGTACGAATTCCCCGCTTCATCAGTCCCTCAATTTCTTTGACCAGCCCCGTCGGATCAACCACCGCACCACCCGCAATCAGACAGGAAACTTTTCCGCGCAAAATTCCCGAAGGAATAAGGTGCAAAACGTACTTCTCCTTGCCGATTTCAACTGTATGCCCGGCATTATTCCCCCCTTGCGCCCGCAAAACCCAATCCGCCTCCGCCGCCATCACATCGAGGATTTTACCCTTCCCTTCGTCTCCCCACTGGAGACCGAGAACGATCGTGACGGCGGGCTTCAACGTCCGATGCTCGTGTACTCGAAACCAAGAGAGATCATTTCCGCAGGATTGAGCAGATTCCGGCCATCGAATATTCTTGGGGTTCTCATCAAAGTTTTGATCTTACTCCAATCGAGTAAACGATACTCAGGCCATTCTGTCGCTACAATAAGCACATCCGCTCCTTCAGCTACTTGATGCGCATCAGCCATAATCTCCACGTTTTTCGGTAGCAGCTCCTTGGCCTTCTCTCCTCCCTTGGGATCGTGGCAGCGGATGATGGCACCCTCTGCTGCCATCCGCCGAATCAACTCGACCGCCACACTACAACGCACGTCGTCCGTGTTTCCTTTGAAGGCTAATCCCAACTGCCCAATTTTTTTATCCCTCATCGTCCAGAGGGAGGCCCGAATCTTTTTCAGAAAACGCTCAGGAATTGCCGCGTTGATTTTCTCTACTTCACGCATCAACCCGAAATCCACGCCCATCTCTTCTGCAATCCGAATGAAGGCACTGACATCCTTTGGAAAACAGGAACCCCCATATCCGAGTCCTGCGTGCAGGAAAGCCCGCCCGATTCGTGCGTCCGACCCCATGCCTTCGGCGACTTGCGTCACATCGGCCCCGCCCGCCTCACAAACCGCTGCAACCAAGTTGATATAGGTAATCTTCAGCGCCAAAAAGCTATTGGCCGCATGCTTAATCAGTTCCGCGCTATTCAAATCGGTGATGATAATCGGGGCTTTGAATGGTTCGTAGACCGCACGCATCGCCGCCACGGGACGCTGGGAGGCCACCCCAATGACAATTCGATCAGGTTTCTGCAGATCGGCCACCGCACTTCCCTCGCGAAGAAACTCCGGATTACTCACCACATCGAATTCGATTCCTTTCGGCCCGTATCGGCGAATCGTTTCCGCTACCTTCTCCCCTGTTTTAACTGGGACGGTGCTTTTATCGACAATGATCCGATAAGCAGGCAGCGCCTCAGCGATTTCACGCGCCACCGCTTCCACGTAGCTCAGGTCAACCGATCCGTCATCCTGGGGCGGAGTGGGCACAGCAATAAAGATCACCTCCGAGTTCGCCACCGCATCTTGAGTCGAAGCAGTGAAGGATAATCGCTTCAACTGCACATTCCGCCGAACGAGTTCCTCTAACCCTGGCTCGTAAATAGGAATATGACCTGCCTGCAACTCCTTCACTTTGGCCTGATTGTTATCTACGCAAAGCACGGTGTGCCCCGCTTCCGCCAAGCAAGTTCCTGTGACAAGTCCAACGTATCCCGAACCAATAATCGATAATTTCATATTATAAAACTCTCGGTAAAGAAAAGTGACTTAGTTCGAAGCACCCGAAGATGCCGCGTCACGATATCCACCGCCCACCCCTTGCTGATATCCTCCGATTCCCACTCCGGAACTGGTTGGATTCTGGTTGAAACCCAGCGGCATTTCAGGAAACGCTTTTAAGGTAAGTGTAGCCAAAGCGATTGTTTCCGATTGCGCACCTTGATTATTTCTTTGACCCACTGTCACTCCAATAATCCATGCTCCGATATCGCGGCAAAGCCCAAAGTTAACTCCTTGGACTAGACCAGGGTTAAGTGAATAAGTGACCCCCCCATTGACCATCCAGCTTTCATTCAACCGATAGCTCGCCACCGCGTTGACTAAACTGGTTTGCGTATTGGTCAAAACCTCATTATTCAAAGCATCCAAATAAGAGAAGCTTTCCAGATACGAGTAACTACCCCCCAACTGCAGGGCTGGCATCACCTGCCACATACTTCCAAGGTTCAGCGAGTTGAATCCATTACTACTAATCGCTGTGGTCGCCCCCACCGTCGCCGTCCACCAAGGCACTGGCATGACATTGAGCACATTATAAAGTTCAGGCAAATCAGAGGGCACTGTTTCAGGAACCTGCACGCTGGCGTAGTTCAAGCTGGTCAGCTCAGGCCGAATCGGCTGGTAATCGGTATAGACTTTCCAGTTAGCCAACTCATACGGCGCACCGTCTCTTTTCGTCATCATCCGATTCATCATTCCCGGCCGAACGATCAGCAGTTTATCGATCGAATCGATCGAGTTGTAGAGGGAGGAATTGAGCGGTTGCGATTCGGTTGTATTCACTCGATTATCGAAACCCGCAAATTCATTTGGCCTAACATTGGGCTGTGGAATATAGCTCGCTTGAATAAAAGGCTCGAAGACGTGGCGGATGCCGTCGATGGCCCATGCCTTGTTTTTTATATCGGTCCAAGTGGCGTAGGCCTTGGTCGAGGCATCGATCCCGAAATTAAATACATAACGAGCAAGCGAAGTGTCTGAGAGGGTTTGATTGTTGAGAGCGGGGTTTGTAGGTGAAACTGTGGAGGTATTTTGCACTGCCCCACTCTGAGTCAGGTTGCTTCGTGTGTAGACTGTTCCCCGAATTCCCGCACGAGGCGCTACATTCAGCCAATCAAAATACTGCCGAGGATAAATCAGCTGATGAAAAGTGTCGTAACGGATTGCGGTATAATCGGTCAGATTGGAAACCTGGTTCCACTGCGTGCCTAGGTAGCCCACACTTGATTCCCCTTCGTAGGCCAACCCAGGATTGGCGGTGGGATCCTTGAGAAGTTCCTCCTCATCGTAGGTTCCTGGAATGTACTGGCGCTTAAATTCGATTTTAGCCGAGGGCTTCTGCTGCTGGGTTTGAAAGAGATTATTGATCTGGGTTCGAGCATTGGCCGTCATCGTGAAATTAGGATCCTGATACATCGCATCAAGATAAGTGTTGGGCTGCTGGTCGCGCATATATTCTTCTGGAAAGAAATCTTGGGTCACATAGGCATCGCTTAAAACATTGAGATGGGACCTGGAAGTCAGGGCGGGGGTGTCGAAGGCTGGGGCACGGTCTGCATCCACTGGATTGCCCCCTTTGAGAATCGTAGTGTTGTGTTTGTAGGGAAAATAGTAACGACCGCGGGGCGGAGCTGCCGCTACTGGACGCTCGCTGTCTCCTTCATAAATCTGGTAACCGCGATCGTTAATATACCAGCCACGGAGGGCGACTTCAGTCACCGGATGATCCGAGTTTTTACTTTCAGTGATGTACGATGCTTCCGCACCTCCCGCCCAGCCTCGCCGACCATAATTAGCTACTGTCACCCCACCCTTGAGTTTGTCGGTGATGGCAAAGCGGTAGGTGCCGATGACATAGGTTCCGAGACGGGTGACCGAGCCGAATGAGATGTCGGGAGAATCTCCCAAGTCTCTTTCGTAGAGAGCGAGGGATGGAAAGTAGAAAAAGGGAACATCCCCGAAGTACCCCACCGAATTCTCCACAATGGTTTTGTCGTGCGGGTAAATACTGAGGGAAGATGCCTTTGTTTTCCATCCGGGTGTTTCCCGATTGTCGGTACTATAAATGCCATCCCCGATTTCGTAGTGACCCAGTTCGGGGGTATTGATCGAATCACCCTCCACCATCATTTTCCCCTCTAAAAAACGAAATTTTTCTGAGAGCATTTTCTTCGTGCGGAAATTATAGGTAAGCAGGTCCCCTCGATACATCTGCCCCGTCATATACAACCGCACGTTCCCCTTAGCGGTGGCCTCTTTACTCTTGGGATTGAAATGGACTTCATCTGCCATCAGCAGATCCCCACCGTAGGTCACCACTACGTTGTCTTTCGCGTAGTAAATTCCTCCCTCATAACGATTCGCCCCATCAGAAGTAATCTGTAGCGGTGGTTCCACCGAGTCGGGACTCTCTTGGGTCTGCGCAACACCCCACCCCGCCGGAGCCAAGGACAGGATCAGGGCGCAGAGAACAACCCTCCATGAAGCATTTATTTTCATGAGATTACGTAAAAAGTACTAGCGAAATTCCCCCGTCTGCCCAGCGAAATCCTCCCGCATATTCCCACTTGGTATTCTTAATGCATAATTTTTACTAGTAACTAGTTACGACTCCAATCTAGCATCCTCTCAATTGGTAATCGAGCCTTCTCGATCGTTTCCTTACTCAAACTTACCTCCGGCGCTAAGTTTTCCAAGGCACCTAACGCCTTTTCCAATGTATTCATCTTCATGTAGCGACACTCTGCACAAGCGCAGCGATCGGTTGGCCCCGCCAAAAACTCCTTGTCCGGCATCTCCCTACGCAACCGATGAAGCATCCCCTCTTCTGTCACCACAATAAAGGCACGAACCGAAGAATTGCGACAGTACCCCACCATCTTTTCGGTCGAACACACCTCATCCGCCAAAGCCCTCACCGCCCTGGTGCACTCTGGATGGGCCACCACCAGCGCCTCAGGATATTCTTGCCTCTTCCGATCAATCGAAGACGCCGTAAACTCCATGTGCACATAACAATCCCCATCCCATAAACGCATCGGCCGACCCGTTTTCTCGATCACCCAATCCCCCAAGTTCCGATCGGGTAAAAAAAGAATCTCTCGATCCGCTGGCACTCTCTGCACGATCCGCTCCGCATTGCCCGAAGTGCAGATCACATCGCTCTGCGCTTTGACCGCCGCCGTGCAGTTCACATAGGAAACAACGTAGAGACCAGGATTCTCCTCAAGGTAGGTCCGCAGTTTATCTGCGGGACAAGAATCCGCCAAAGAACAACCCGCATTCAGATCGGGCATGAGAACTTTCTTCTCCGGATTCACAATCTTAGCCGTCTCCGCCATAAAATGAACTCCGCAGAAAAGAATGCATTTTCCCATCGCCTTTTGCGCCTCGTAACTCAACCCCAGCGAATCTCCTACATAGTCTGCCACCTCTTGAATTTCCCGCGGCTGATAATTGTGGGCCAAAACCACCGCCTCCCGCTCTTTCTTCAAACGAACAAATTTTTCCTGCAAAGGAGTCATCCTCGGATTTTGCCCCAGATCGAGCCCGCTGACAAACCTCACCGCATTTGCCATTCGCCGACCCCAACAAGGGCCACGTCTGCCTTCTCATCGGCTGTAATCGTAAAACCGGATAACTAGCCACCTCCGATTCCTGGGGACCCGAATTCACCGAACGCTGGATCACTGTGGAAGAAGCCCGCGCGCTTTCCCAAGGCGACCTCGGCGCCATCGTTCCCTGAATCGAGAGATGACAATCCCCCCAATTGCCCGCTAGTGTGCCTCTATGGACGAAGGACACACAGGATTAGGCCTCATTTTTCTCTTAGCCGCTTTCGCACTTTGCGGAGGCATTGTCATCTGGCTGATCATCTCTGAGGGCCTTCGGCACAGCCAGCAAAGCACAGATCTTCCCGCAAATCACAAATAGTCAATTGAGTCGACTCTGTCGGGCTTAAGAAAGCCGACCACAGCACTTTACCCCCTAAGCGACATAAGTTTACCTACTTTATTTCGACTTCAAATTGTCACACATTTTGGCACATATAATTTGCTTTTTGTAAATAGTGTGCTTAAGTGTTAATAGACGTGCAAACTCTGTTTATAAAATCTCGACTCGCTCCACTGATCGCTTTAGCTCTTGGCCTATCTACCCAACCCAGTTTTGCCGATGTCACCAGTTATACTCGGTTTGATTTCAACGCTGGGCATGTGATTACTGCTCCAATAAACCAAGGGAGCTCCAAAGCTGCTGGCAACCAAAAAGTCGTGGCCCAAGATATCTATAACGTCAATTCAGCCAGCTCCGCCTCAACTTACACCACGGCAAATTCCTACGTAAAATATGACCACTGGGCCAATGGACTTTCCGCGGGAGAGGGCCTAGCCTCCTTCAACATCTTCCTTTATTCCAACTATGCCAACGCCTCCAGTTGGGGTCAGCAACTCAAACTCAACCCTTCGAACGACGCCTCCGTCCTCTCCGCCACTGCAGGAGCGGGATGGAACTACAAAGTCGTCAGCATGAATCAAAACAACGCAGGTCTTACTCCAGGCTCCACCACCTACGGCTATTCCATCCAGTGGTACACAACTAACGAGAACTCTCGAATTCGTTCTGGCTCCGACTTAGCAGGCTTCTCCTTTACCGCACCCGTTGAACTCTTTAATTCCGAAACCAACGATACTTGGGACGTTAAACACGGGGGAAGCTACGCAGTCTGGTTCGGCACCCAAAACCGCCCTGGCGATCTCCTCTTCACCGCCCCAGATAATTTCATTCAACCGATCAAGTTCGACAATAACTGGGAAGGTGGCGCAACCGCAGATACCTTCGCCTCAGGCGTAAACTCAGTCTGGAACGGCACCATGATGCTTAACGCTACAGTCATTCCTGAACCCACCACCGGTTCACTCGTCCTTGTTTCACTTACTATCGGCGCCTTCCTTCGTCGCCGTCGCAATCCCTCGGTTTAACTTCACAACCCCGCTCTCAGAACAACCTTACTGGTTGTCTATTTCTCCCCGACTCGTTTTCCTCGGCATTTATCACCTCCCTATAAAAACGCACTGGTCAAAATAGAAAATCCTGACTTTGGTTTATACATATAAACAAGTTTTTATGTAAAAATTTTAATTGACCCCACCCCACCTACTTGTAGTTTCAACGCAACACAAGGAGTAGTATGAAATGTCCAAAATGTAATGTTGAAGAAGATAAGGTAATCGATTCACGACCATGGAAGGATGGCGCCGTCGTCCGCCGACGCCGCGAATGCCTATCCTGCAACTACCGCTTTACCACCTACGAAGAGATTGAGCGTGAAGACCTTCGAGCCGTCAAACGCGATGGACGCTACGAGCCCTTCGATCGTCGTAAACTCGTTCTCGGCTTCCAAAAGGCATGTGAGAAACGACCCGTCAGCCCCGAACTCATCGAGAAAACCGTCGATAAGGTAATGGAAGAGCTCGAGCAAAAGTATGGTCGAGAAATCCCCACCACCGCCATTGGCGAAAAGATCATGGAGTGCCTCAAGAAAATGGACGATGTCGCCTATGTCCGCTTTGCCTCCGTCTACCGCCAATTCCGCGATGCCCGCGACTTTGTCAGCGAAGTAAAAAATCTCGGTGCCCGCTAAAGAACCCATCCTCGAACCCCTGCCCCTGGTGGCCATCCCAGGCGCCTCCCCGACTCGTCTCAACGAGACTTGGCTAGTTCTCTCCCTTGAGAAGGCTGCCATCCGCGCAGGTCATGAAGAGTGGCCCCTTGCTACCGATGTCGCCCGCGCCATTCTTCACTACCTGCGCCACGACTTCGCCCGCCCTAATATTGAACGCGCCACCCTCGAACTCATTCTCCGCCGCTCCCTTACCGGTATTGGGTGCCCCGCCATTGCCCGCCATTTCGAACTAGTCTCCTCCTCTCCCTCCATCAATCTCGCCGCTCTCGCCAAGGAAGCCCCCCTCGAAATCCTCTTCTATCATCACCTCGCTAATCTTGTGGATGAAAAAATCTCCTCCCTAGCCTCCGTTCTTCGTCTCGAAGGACTGCGCTCCTGCGTCCTCTCCCTCACAGGTTCCGCCTCCTGGCGCACCTCATGCCAACGCCTCAGCGACGACATCGTTCACTTTATCCGAGCACGCGCCCGTACCCTCAGTCCTTCCCTTCTCGAACTCACGATCTGGTAACTGGCCCGATGGCCAAAACCATCTTCGAGCGCATCGTCGACCGCGAACTCCCCGCCGATATTCTCTACGAGGATGATCACGTCCTCGCCTTCCGTGATCTCGCCCCCCAAGCCCCCGTCCACATTCTTATCATTCCAAAAAAACATCACACCCGCCACGGTACCGTCCCTCCCGAGGATCATCCCCTATTCACTCATCTCTTCGTCGCCGCCCAACGGGTCGCCCGCCAGTGCCAACTCGAAAAAACCGGTTATCGCCTCGTCATCAATAATGGCCCCGATGGCGGCGAAACCATCCCCCACCTTCACCTCCATCTCCTCGGCGGTCGCCCCCTCTCTTGGCCCCCAGGATAGGTAAGCCTCTGCTTCCCGTTCACCAACTTTTCCTTATTCTGGAGAGATGAAAAACCTGCTCCTCTCCCCTTGGACCGCCGTCCTCGTGTGCACCATACTCAGCACCCTCACTGATACCCTCGGCACGCTCTGGTGGGAACGAAAACACCCCTCCCTCCTGATCGCCACCATTGCTCTCTCCCCACTCGTCTTTCTCACCTTCGGATATATCGGTTGCCACTTCGGCCTCGCCCAGACTTCTAGTCAAACCAACACCCTCATCTTCGCAGACCCCATCTTCGGCGGCATCACCCTTCTCGCCCTCTTCAAGGCAAACCCAGCTTAACTCAAATCTTTACAAAGAATCTTCGAATTTCGCCCGCTCGCCTCATAGGTCCCTTTCCTCTCCCCCGGCAACATCTCTGCCGCCCCCTCCACAAAACCGCCCTTGCTCTGTAAATAATTAAAGGCCTGCGTAGATAACGCCAGTAACCGCTTCATCCCCAACTCTTTCGCCCGATTCTCCGCATAGAGCATTAATTTCCGACCAATCCCGATGTTCTCATGCCCAGGCGCCACAAAGAGACAAGCCATCTCCGCCGTCTTGCCCTCAAGAGGATGCACCGCCACGCATCCCACCATGTTGCCATCAATTTCAAAGACGCTGTAGTCCGCAATCGCCGCAGAAACCTCCGTCCGATTCCTTCGAGCCAACTCCTCCGCCGCCACCGAGCTCCCAATCAACCGTACAATCGACCGTACATCCTTTTTTAGTGCCTTCCGAATCTCCGTGTACTCATCCGCATAGATCATCGTCCCCACCCCTTCACTCGAGAAAAGCTCCTCTAACAAAGCCTCGTCCTCCCGACCGTCCAAAATATGCGCCCGACTCACCCCCTCCTTACAGGCCCGTAACCCATGCTCCAACTTCGAAGCCATCTCCCCACTGATCTCTCCCTTTCTCTTTTTCAACCACTCCGTCGCCTCCTCTACCGATAACTGAGCCGGCTCCTTCCCCTTCATCGGCAAAGAACCACTCCCCGTCAGGAAAATCAGCTTCTCCGCCTTCAACGCCTCCGCCACCTCCAAAGCCACTCCATCCGAATTCACCCGATACGTCCGCCCATCCCCATCCACTCCCATCGGCGGAATCACCGGAATGATTCCATTCTCCAACAGGGTCTCCAAAAACCGCGTATCCACCCGCTCCACCCTTCCTGTCCATAGTTGATCTACCCCACCCAGAATGCCCGCAGGATGCGCTATGACCGCATTCGTCACCGCCCCCTTCAGATCAGCATCCGCCAAGTTCTGCAAAATATCGTGACTATAAGAATTCGCCGCCCGCTCGGCCACCCGCAATGTGTCCAGATCCGTCACCCCCAACCCATCCACATCCGAGGGCTTTACCTTCATTTCCGCCGCCATCTTCTTAATTCGCGCACTGGCTCCATGCACTAGCACCACCCGAATATTCAAACTCCGCAAAACCGAAATATCTAAAAATAAACTCGCCGCTCTCTCGTCTTCTAAAACAGCACTGTCCACGCAAAGCACGAAAAGTTTATCCCGAAAACTCGGAATGTAAGTCAAAATTCCCCGAAGATCAGACGCCTTCATAACCTGTTTTTTAGCATCTTTTTGAAGTCTTAGACAAACTTAACTCTCAGGTAAACATCCTCGCAAAAAGTCCAAGTTCTCCCTGTCCTCAATATCCCCTGGCGGCAGCTCCCCCACTCGCGGTATTCCCCGCCAAATTTTCTCCCGCAAAAAGGCCCGTAAACCCACCGCTCCGATTTTTCCCCTCCCCAAATGCTCGTGCCGGTCCACCCCCGACCCACAATCCGTTTTCGAATCGTTCGCATGAATCACTACCAAATTCTCCTGCCCGATCTCTTTGCCCACCTCCCCCACTAACCGACCCCGGCCCTCCTCCGTCCGTAAATCATAACCCGCCGCAAAAGCGTGCGCCGTATCCAAGCAAGCCGCTCGTCTCCCCTTCGGCAACCCCCAAACCAACTCCCCCCACTCCACCAATTCCCGCGCCAAGGCCGAACCCTGCCCCGCTGAGTTTTCTAAAGCTAACCGCACAACCTTCGTCTCCGAACGCTTCAAGGCTTCTCGAAACCCCTCCCTAGCTTTCCGCCTCGCCTCCACCGCCTCTCTCTCTCCTCGACTCCCACAGTGCACCACCACCGCATTCAAGCCCAACTCCTCTGCCCGCCGAATCTCCTCCGCTAAAGCGTGGATAGACTTCTTTCTCGTCTCCGCCCCGCCCGCCACATTAATCAAATAGCCCGCGTGCGCACAGATCCACAAATCATGCGCTTTCTTTCCTTGCCGAAATTGACTCGCCTCCTCCTCATCCAACTTAGGCATTTCCCAGCGGCGATTGCTTTTTACAAAGATCTGTGCCGCATCTTCACCCAAAGCCTTAGCTCGAATCAGCATTTCCGAAAAACCCCCCGCCACTGAAGTGTGCAAGCCACAACGCGTTTTTTTCTCCGCTGGCATCCTCACTCCTCGAAGTTGCGTGCTTTCCAAACTGGGTTTCTTAAAGAACCACTTCCCTCCACTTGAAATATCTGGCTCACGAAGAAGAAAGGAACCCCCGCAGGGCCTCGGAGATTCTGTCTCATGATAAAGTTCTCTAGCTGATCATTGGCAATATCGTAAACCCCCCGACCCGTTGTCACCACTAAGACCGAGGTAATTTGCAACTGTCCCACCTCTAATTTTCCTTTCTTCAAAGTAAAATCCATCTCTGCCTCCTGCCCCGTCGCCCCCACCCAATCCGCAGGAGCATTCATCGTTTGCGCAAAAGCCCCCATCCCAGGCAAGACTCCATCCTCCACCGCTAACTTTCCACTTCCCTCCCAGCTTCGCCAATCCTTCGAAGGACCCTCCATCAGAAAGGAGCCACTCATTTCCCCCGCATACCCCGTGTTACCAAAATAGGTTTCCACCAACGGACCAAACCCCACCCGCTTCATTCGTGCCCGCGTCATCTGATGCGTTTCACCTCCATTACCCCTCGACTCCACCTCTACCTCCACCTCTACCTTTCCGCCTAAAACACTCGCCAACATTTTTGGCACCGTCTTCACCACGACTTTTTTTCCTACAATCTCGACCGTCATATTTAAATCTGTAAAGCGAAGTTTCCGCCCCGCCACGCCGTAATCCATCCCCTCTTTGCTCACCACCGTCGCCCGCATATCCGATCTCCCTTTTTCCTCCAGATCGACTTTTCCATCCAGCGTGATCGTTGGACGATCTACAAAGATGTACGGTTTCATATTCGTCACGAACTTCTCCCCAAAAATCGGTGCAACTTTCTGCACAGGTAAAGTCGCTACGATATTTTTCAGCACCACGCTCTCAGGCGAAAGTTCGTAGATAAACTCCCCACCTCCCCGACCCCCACCCGAACTGACCTGTAAATCCGTCACCACCACCTGATTTCCACCCCAAACGAAGTTCGCCATAATCTCATCTAACTCCACCCCCTTATATTTTACTCCCCCACCAGCCATCCTTCCCTCCACTCGCCAAAGATTCTCCGTTAGGCTCGCCCCCGTAACCTTCGCTTCAATCTTTGGTGGCGTCGCAAAATCAATACTCTTCCAGAACGGTGCCGCCCCTGGGCCAAATAGTAAAGCCAACCCCTTCGGATCGAGACTGCTGTTCAAGGTTCCTATCATCTTCGCCTTTCCATCAAACGCCAACTGAGCAAGCAAACTCCCCCCCGCCCCAGCCTCCAGTTTCAACCCCTGCACCATCCATTGTTTCCCATCGCTCACCCACGGGAAAACTAAGCTCTGGTACAGCGTTCGCCCTAAGCTAAATTCTCCCAACTCCAAGCGGCTCTGCCAAAGAAAACTTGGCGACTCCTTCCAAGCAAACTCTATCTTTCCCGTGATTTGGGGCGGTGCCTGACTTCTCAACTCCGCCAGAGCTGGTCCCAGTTTACCTGCCGCGGGTGCCCATTGGGCCAAATCCGTACTCGCGGTGTACTCGACCCCGCCTCGTCCCGCTTGTAGTTCGGCCCACCCCACCACTTCCACTTCTCCTCTCTCCAAACCAATCCTAAATTTCTCCAGCTTAATCCCACCTCCCGCCATCGTCGCCCGTAACTCTACCTGTCGCAAAGCCACCCCCTTCCACACATTCCGAGATGCAGTCATCAGAATCTCCGCCCGACTCTCCTCAGGTCGCCCAATCTCCAAATCAAACTCCGCTTGAATCTTTGGCGCTGGCCCGCCCAAATCCTGCAGTGCCCTCTCAAGGCTTCGCCAAATCGAAGCCAAAGGCATCGCTTGCGGAGGAACCATCCTCCCCATCTCCGTCCCAACCCTACCCTGCAAATCCAAATCAAATCCCAGCACCTGCCCACGCAACCGCTGGATCCGAATCTCATCAGGACGAAACTCAATCGCCGCTTCCACCCTTCGCGCCTCCACCTCCACACCTTCCCCCAAGGGCCAAGCCACATGAGCATCTCGAAGCCGGGCCCCCGATAAAATCGGCTCCCCCGCTCGCCATGAGAGCCAATTTAGATTCAACTCCACCCGACCGATTCGCAATCGCTCTTCTTTGCGTGCGGCATCCCGATACACCACCAGATCCCTTGCCACCAACCCACCCAAAGGATCAATCGTCAGCTTCCTTGTCTCGACCTCCAACCCGCGCAAGGACAACTCCCTGACGAACCTGTTCTTCCAAGAATCAGGCACCCCCACCAGACGCCCAAAAATCGCCAGCCCCACAAATAGTCCCACCCCCATCCACCCCACCCTCTTCACCCAACGCCAGGCCGACCCCGAGGTCGGGCGTTGTATCCTCCGCCGGATCTGACTTAATATTGGAGTGTTCATCCTTTCCGATCATCGCTAACAACTTCTTTTCTAGAATCCAAAAAAACATATGAAAACCGATAACCGTATGGAAAAAATTGTCGCTCTTTGCAAGCGCCGAGGCTTCATTTTTCAATCCTCCGAGATTTACGGCGGCCTCAACGGAGCCTGGGATTACGGTCCCCTCGGCGCCGAACTCAAACGCAACCTCAAAGCGGACTGGTGGCGGGCAATGACCCAACTTCGCGACGACATCGTCGGCATGGACGGTTCCATCCTCATGAGTCGTGCCGTCTGGCAAGCCAGCGGACACGAAGCCACCTTCACCGATCCAATGGTCGATTGCAAAACTTGCAAGAACCGCTTTCGCGCCGATCAGCTCGCCACCACCCCCTGCCCCCAAAAACCCAGCAAATTAGTTAACTCCTGCGGAGGTGAGCTCACCGAGCCTCGCCAATTCAACCTCATGTTCAAAACTTACGTCGGCCCCGTGGAAGACGAGCGTAACCTTACCTACCTCCGTCCCGAAACCGCCCAAGCCATGTTCGTCCAATTCAAAAATGTCTTGGAAGTCTCTCGCAAGAAACTTCCCTTCGGCATCGCCCAGATCGGTAAAGCCTTTCGCAACGAGATCAATCCTCGTAATTTCACCTTCCGCTCTCGTGAATTCGAACAGATGGAAGTAGAATTCTTTGTCCGCCCCACCGAGGGCAAAGTCTGGCTTGATAAATGGCTCGCCGATCGCCTCGCTTGGTATGAGTCCATCGGCATCCCTCGAAGCAAGATCACTGTCCTCGACGTCCCAGAGGCCGACCGCGCTTTTTATTCCCAAGGAACCTACGACCTCCTTTACGAATTCCCCTTTGGCACCGAAGAGCTGGAAGGCATCGCCTACCGCACCGATTACGATCTAAAACAACATCAGGAAGCCAGCGGCAAACCCTTGGAATATTTCGACGAAGAAACCCGCGAGAAATTTCTGCCTCACGTCGTCGAACCTAGCGCAGGGGTCGATCGCACTGCACTCGCCCTCCTCTGCCAAGCCTACGATGAGGAAGAAGTTGCCGACGATAAAGGCGCCAAAGAAACCCGCGTCGTCCTCCACTTTCATCCGCGCATGGCCCCGATTAAAGCTGGCATCTTTCCCCTCCTCAAAAATAAGCCAGAACTTGTCGAAAAAGCCCGCTCCATCACCGCAACTCTTCGCCAACACTTTCCTGTATTTTATGATGAGGCTGGCGCCATCGGCCGCCGCTACCGCCGCCAAGACGAAATCGGAACACCCTTTGGAATCACCGTCGACTTTGAGACCCTTGAAGGCGCCAAAGACGGCCCCCTCGCAGGCCAAAAAGATACGGTCACCCTCCGCCATCGTGACTCCATGAAGCAGGAAAGATTAGCTATCATCGATCTACTTCCCCGCTTGCAAGTCGCCCTCGCCTAAATCTTATGGCGAGCCGTCGCCCCTCCCGCGCTCTTCTGCCTCGCGCTTTTGCCGAGCTCGATCTGCAACGACAGCAGCGCCTAGGCGCCCCAGAAATTGTTTACGGCGCAGGCAAAACCGTTTCACAAATCGCCGCAATCACTCGCCGCCTTCATGCCGAAAAACAGCCTGTTCTCGTCACTCGCGTCGAATCTGCCAAAGCCCGACCTCTTTGTCGGCTTTTTCCTAAGGGGAAGTATCACTCCGCTGCTCGCACTTTCACTCTTGCAGCATCTCGCCCACCTCGCACCCTCACCCCTTCTCTCCAAGTCGCTATCTGCGCCGCAGGAACCTCCGATCATCCCGTAGCCGAAGAAGCCTTCGTCACGCTCCAATTTCTCGGCCACCGGCCCGAACGTTTTTATGATATTGGAGTCGCTGGCCTCCATCGCACCCTCCGCCATTTACCTAAACTGCAATCCGTTGACGCCCTTATCGTTGTTGCTGGAATGGAAGCCGCCCTGCCCAGCGTCCTTGGGGGCCTCTTACGCCATCCGCTCATCGCTGTCCCCACTTCCGTTGGCTATGGTGCCCACCTTCAAGGACTCACCGCCTTTCTCGGTATGCTCAACTCCTGCGCCCCTGGAGTCACCGTTGTGAATATCGATAATGGCTTCGGCGCAGCCTACGCCGTCCATCGCCTCGCTCTTTCACGGAATCCAAGAAGCTAAGCGTCCTATCGCGCCTCTTTTTCTCTTCACCGCTTCAAATCCACCCTTTCTCCATTTCCTATTCTCCCCCAAGATAAGACGTGCCCACGATTCTCCTCGCCCAAGAGGATCCAGAAGCCGCGGCGAATCTCGCCGCCCTTCTTCGCGAATTCTTTCCCACCGCCATCCTCGAACCCCTCTCCGATTTTGCAGCACTCTACACAGCTCTCACCTCAAACCGACACGCCGCCCTGCTCCTAACCGATATCTTTTGGGCCGATCAAAACCGCGCCGAAGAGATTCTTCTCCTTGCCGAAGCCGACCCCGAGCTTTCTGTTGGGCTCCTCAGTCGCTTCGATCTCGGGGGCGTTCTTCCCTCAGCCTTTCCCCTACCCTGCCTTCCTGCCGAAGATCAACTCCCTCTTGCCATGGCTGAACTCATGGAGAATTTTTCAGGTCGTAGCTTCGGTCCCTACCACATCATCTCTCCCGCAGGCCCTCATCCATTGGGTCGACTCTACTGGGCTCGACACCATCAACTTGAACGCAATGTGCAAGTTCTTGTCCCACCCGCTGGCTCCCCCCGTTTCACTAAAGCCATTCGCAACTACGCCCGCCTCAATCACGCCTCCATCTACTCCCTTTACGAATCCATTCCTTGTGACGAACGCATCTTTGTTGCCCTAGAACCCGTCGCCAACTCCTCCCTCCTCCACTTCCATCTCGCAGGAGAAAAACCCGATCTCGCCTCCTGTGCACGCCTTACCTCTGCCCTTGGCTCGGTTCTTTGGGAAATGGAATCCTCCTCCATCCCCGCCCGCCTCCTTAGCGGCTATGACTACACCCTCTCCACCCGTGGCACCCCACGCCTCCGCAACCCTGCCGCCTACCTCGGCGCCCCCGAGGCTACCCTCCATGAGAATTCCAGCCACCTCGCCTCTATTTTGGAACCACTTATTTCCGAATCCCCTCAAGCCGACCCTCTCATCAAGATTCTTCGCGATCCTGGCACCTCCGCCTTCGATTTCATGCGTCGAACCCGTGACTTCGAACGTCAACTCGCAGGAGTCCAAGCCGTTCACGTTCGCCAAGAAGAAATTGAAGCGACCCAAAAAGCTATTCGGGCTCGCACCAGACGAAAACAAACCATCGCCGTCGGCTCCTTGGGCGCCGTCGCTTTTATCGCTCTTTTCGTCTCAGTTTTTTACTGGGTCTTTGTCACCGATATCCCAGGCAAACTGGGCAACGAATCCATCGCGGTACCCAAAGGTAAATATCTTTCAGGCCAGGAATCTATTCATGTCCACGACTTCGAACTCGACCGCCACGAAGTCACTATCGGTCAGTATGAAAAGTTTCTCACTGCCATGGAGTCGGAAAAGAATTGGAAAACCTATCTTCCCTTCGGCACCGCTTCATCCAAAAACACCCCCAAAGACCTCCAACCCAACGATTGGCCTGAACTTCTCCTCCGTGCTCGCAAAGGTGATAAATATAATGGCGGGGTCCGCATCACTCGCGATACCCCCGTCTTTGGTGTCGACTATTCCAGCGCCTACGCCTACGCCAAATGGCTAGGCCGCCGTCTCCCCTCCAAAGGCGAGTGGATCCGTGCCGCCTCAGGAAAGGACAACCTACCGTACCCATGGGGCACCAACATCGTCGCCCCCAACATCAATCTCGGCATTCATCTCCCCGCAGGTACGAAACAAGAAACCTATGTTCATGTCCTCCGCGCCGAATCGGTCCCCGACGACACCGGGCCATACCAACATCGCGACCTTGGTGGTAATTTGAGTGAATGGATCGCCTCCCCCAATCCCCTCGAACCCTTATTCATTGGTGGAAACTATTTAGATGAGGCTTCTGTAAGCAACTCGGATGCTGTCCGCTCCGTTTCGAAACCAGGGGGCTCAACCCGTATCGGTTTCCGTACCGCCAAGTAATCAACCCTTCTTCTTGCTCCGCCTAAGATTAGTATATTTGCAAATATGCTAATCTCCTTTGGTGATTCCTTTGGAATTGAGTAGGAGTTTTTCCAGATCGCTCACCTTCTGTATTGGCTGTTGGCAACTTTGCCCCTCGCATAAATAGCCTGTCACCACCTTTGCCTGTTTCGCTAGCCCCCGAACGAACTCACTCGGATGGTCCTCCGTCGCCCACGTCACTAGAACATCAGGCCGATACACTTTTCCTATAGCCGCAGCCCAACTTTCCTTATCCGACTTCGGTCCCGCTAGCACCAACCGTGCCTGCCCCTCACTCACCCGTTGCAACGCCAGTAGTCCATGAGGTACCGCCTGCGGCAATCTCCGCATCCGCTCACCCAGCCAATCCAAAATTCTCTTTGCCGCCTCCGTCCACTTCAGCTCATCCGTCAATCTCCCCAACTCCGCCAAAGCCAAGGCCGCTACCGCATTTCCACTCGGCTCTGCCCCATCATAATCATCCTTCATTCGAGCAATCAAACTACCATCGACACTCGCCCACAATCCGCCCCCCTTCGCATCCTCAAAGGTTTCCAACATCTGCCCCGCCAAAACTACCGCCCTTTGCAAGTACCCTACCTCCCACGTGGCTTGATGCAGATCAACCAGCGCCTGCAACATACCCGCGTAATCCTCCAACAGCCGAGCATCGTCTGCTTTCCCATTCCTCCACCGATGCCTCGGCGTTCCATCTTCCCGCAGAAGATTCTTATCCAGAAAACTCCAAATCTCCTCCGCCTTCGTGGCATACCTCTGCCCTCCACCCCACCTCGCCGCCCGCGCGTAGCCCGAAATCGCCAGCGAGTTCCATGAAACCAGCACCTTGTCATCCTTGCTTGGTCGAATCCGACTCGCTCTTCGTTCCTCCAACTTTCCTCTCAACTCCTCCAATTGGTTCCTCTCTTTTTCTGTCGGATTCCGTTTCCGAGCCAGCACATTCCAACCCTTTTCGGGCGCATGAGGATCCATAAAGTTTCCCTCCTCGGTGATGCCCCACAAATCCACCGCCAACTTCATCTCCTCAGCCGTTATCAGCTCCGCCACTTCCTGCTTCGTCCAAACATAAAACTTTCCCTCCGCACCCTCACTGTCCGCATCCTCCGCCGAAGCCACCCCCCCTCCCTCCACCGCCAAGTCCCTTTCCAAATATCTGGCAATTCCCGCCACCACCTCCCCAGGCCACTCTTCCCCCGTGGCTACCCCCAACTCCGCATACAACCCCATCAACTGAGCATTGTCGTACAACATCTTTTCAAAATGCGGAACCGCCCACTCCCCATCCACCGCATACCGATGAAATCCTTCTCCTACCTGATCATATATTCCTCCCGACCTCATCGCTCTCCCCGTATGCCGGACCATCTCCAAGAGTCTCTCATCTTTCTCCGCCCACGCTCTTCGTAAAAGAAAAAGTGGCTGGCTCGGCCGAGGAAACTTGGGGGCTCCGCCAAAACCTCCGTTCTTCCGATCATACTCCCTTGCCATTTCATCCGTTCCCGCCCGAAGAATCTTTTCCGCATCCCCGATCACACCCCCCTGCGACCCCTGCCCCAACCCACGAATTCTCGAGGTCAACTCCTCCGCCCATCCCTCCACCTCCTCCCGTCGATCCCTCCAAGCCGCACCAATCTGCTGACAAACATCCGTAAATCCTGGTCGTCCATGACTTCCAACGGGAGGATAGTACGTACCCCCATAAAACGGCTTCCCCTCAGGCGTCACCCAGATCGAAAGTGGCCATCCCCCCTGTCCCGTCATCGCCTGCACCGCCGTCATATACACTCGATCCACATCCGGCCTTTCCTCTCGATCCACTTTCACGGGAATAAAATGACGATTCAACACCTCCGCCACCGCTTCACTTTCAAATGATTCCCGCTCCATCACATGGCACCAGTGACACGTGGAATATCCAATACTCAAAAACACTGGCTTGTTCTCCGCTTTCGCCTTCGCCCACGCCTCCTCCCCCCACGGCATCCATTCCACCGGATTCTGCGCGTGCTGCAATAAATACGGACTCACCTCCCCCGCCAGCCGATTCTTTTTCGTACTCACCCATCCACCCTAGACCCGCTTTATCTTTTTCGCACTCTCTCCCTCCACCCACCTCTCACCTCCCTCCGCCTCGCTCTCATCGGGGACTAAAAGGTAAATTCTTCTTGAGCATCCTCAACCACAGGTGGGGGTTCACCCGCTTTACAGAGGAAATCATCGGCCACAGGTCGACATAAACCTGCCGATCCTTGCTCCAACCAGGCCGCCCCATCCTCAGCAGTCAGAATCACCGGCATGCGATTGTGCACTTCTCCCACCACTCCGTTCGGAGTCGTCGTAATGATGGTGAAACTCTCCAAAGGCTCCCCTCCCCCCATCCATCGATCCCACAATCCAGCCATGAGAAACTCCTCCCCCCCAGGTCGCGTAAACTTCCATGGCACCTTTCTCGATCCGATCTTTTCCCACTCCCAAAACCCATCCGTCGGAACCAGACAACGCCTCTTTTGAAACGCCTCCTTAAAAGCTGGTTTTTCAAAAAGCGTCTCCGCTCGAGCATTCAAACACCGCACCCCGATGGCCAAATCCTTCGCCCAAGAAGGCACCAGCCCCCACCGCAAAACCGACTCCTCGATCCCCTCCGCCCCCTGCCGCAATACTACCGCGCGATCCGTCGGTCGAACCAAGCCCTTTGGAGCGGTTGAAATTACAATTCGACGCTGACCCACCTTGGCATGACCTTTTGTCCTCGAATATCGACTACACATATCCTTGGCTTAGGGAACTTCCGTTCTTTTCCCATCAAAAACAAAAACCCCGAGCGGCCATTGCCTGTCGGGGTTTCTTAAAATGAGCTTTCTTTAGAAGCTGTAAACCACTTCCGCTCCCGCATAGTGAGCGGGCCCATTCTGTCCTTCGGGTTGCGCCGCCCCACTCTGAACCTGATAGAGATTCGATCCCCAATCCAATCGGTACTCCGCCCGAATCAGCAGATTGTCGATCACGTTGAATCCTGCCGTTAAAGTATACTCCCAAAGATTCACCCCTGTGACGTGCCGCGTTGGATTATTTGCCTCTGGCGTGTTGTGGGTCGTGCTCGCCCCAACGTAACCGATGACTCCATCATTATTACTTCCTAAGTACTCACCACGACTACAGAGACTAAACCAGTCGTTAAACTGGTACTTGGCATAGGCTCCCGCACCGTACCAGTGAGTGTTGATGTTGGCCGGACCACTTTGAGCTGATCCGCTGAGATTCCCAAAGACCGTATTAAAAGCGAAGAGGAGCTTATCCTCGGCAAATTTCGGCGCCCAATTTCCCCAAGAATTATAAACAAGCATGTAGGCGGAAATATTTCCGTTGTTGGAGCGCGCAGGTTGGCTGGTGGATGTCAGACTGCTGTTCGTTGATCCGGTCGATGTGTTATTGTCATATCCCGTGCTGTACTGAAAATTGTTACTCCAGTTCGCATTTCCCCCGGGAGCCGTCACATCGAGGGAAGCTAACAAGGCCACCCCGTCCCCTGCATTCGGGTTCAGGGTAGTGTTGTTGTCACTATTCGATCCGTTGACCACGCCAAGTTTCCCATCCAGATAATCATCAAATTTGTACGAGGACAGAACCCCCGTGTAGTAAAGGGGCATCACATTAAAGAGTATTCCAAAGGTCGTGTTCATATTCGCAGGTCGCTCCATCACCTCGTAACCCAGCGTGGAGACAAACTTGCCTACCTTAAAATCCCACCCGCTACCCACTGGAGCACGGATCGAGACATAGGCTTGCTCCAAAAAGAGGCTATTCGAGTTGTTGTTCGTATTATAGCCAGCGTTTGGACTCCGATTAATGAAATAGGAAGCATCCTCTCCGATCATCACGTCAGTCCGGAATCCAGCCTGCGCTTTGTTTTCCGAGGTCATCGACTTCTCTAAGGCCAGTTTCACTGCATAAAGGTTAAAGTCGCCCCGTTGAGCTGTATCTGTGGCGTATCTTGTCGAAACCATCGAGTTATTTCCCGAGCCAGTAAAATTGTAGCTATAACCTGCATCAACATACCCGCTCAACTTCACCCCTTTTTGAGCTGTCTCGACAAAGTTGTTCTGCACCATCTTTTTCGTGTCTTGCGCCGAAGCCTCGGGCGCGCTGTCTGCCCTAGAAAGGGAGGTTGTGAGCACCAAGGAAGTCAGAAGGAGCGCGGTAAGTTTTTGTATGTTCATACAATGAACAAAACAAAATTAAGCCGCCCGGGTCGAGCAAAAACCAATTACTTATCCCCTATCCGCCACTAGGGGCCACCCAACATCTAAGGATCGAGGGTCGCATTCAACCGCAGGAACTTCCTTCCGTCACCAGCACGTGGCACGCTGAATTTTTTCTTCGTGCAACCTACCGGCACGCCAGCTTGGTCAATGCCTGTTGCATCTCCCACCACCTCCACCACCAATCCAGGTGTGGCGTAATCCACCAGATTCCTCACCGCTTGACCGACTACACTGAGTGCC
Organism: Verrucomicrobia subdivision 6 bacterium; assembly: GCA_945876115.1. Lineage (GTDB taxonomy): Bacteria > Verrucomicrobiota > Verrucomicrobiia > Methylacidiphilales > Verrucolacustridaceae > Verrucolacustris. The sequence continues at coordinate 37,957 of CAMCNF010000002.1, forward strand.
GTGTCGTCCGTGCGAACAATCGCCGTGATCGAGAGGCTGGTACCGTCCACCGCTGAGGTGGGCTGAACGCTTTCAACGCTCAGGTTGCTTCCCCCGCCGATGGCATACTTGGCCAAATTGGTTGCATCCAGCGTTGCCCCGCCGCTCCAGCTCGCAAAGGTACTACCGACCACCACCGTTCGGGTCACTGGTGTGGCCGCGTTGCCGTTCGCATCGTTGGCGTTGTAAGTGACCGTGTACGTCCCGGCACTGTTTGTATCCACCGCACCAGAGGGTGTTGCCGTCACGGTGCCTTCGATTTCATCGGAAGCGGTTGCCCCCAACTCCACATAGGCGTCGCCGACGTTGAGATTGAGAGTGCTCGACCCAGTCAAGCTAATCACCGGTCCGATGCCGTCGTCATTGCCAAAATAAGGCGTGGGGGTAATCGTGGCCGCCACCCCGCTAGAGCCCAGCGTGTAGGTACGGTTCAGGAGATTATTGCCTCTCGGGGCGTCCACCCGCTCAAACGGAGTTATGGTGGCCGCATTCATTTTCCAATATTTGTACTGCAAAACAGTGTCGGCATTCCCGGGAACAACAAAGGTTCCTGAATAGACCGTGGTGCTTCCCTCTTTCACTAAAGCTTTGCCGGCCGCATTGAAGTCCCCGTAACGTACCTCAAGGGAGTCCCCATCAGCAAAGAGCCCCTTGGTGATCTGCACGCCCATGTCCACTTTGAATGTCAGGTTACGCGATTGGCCTGTGCGGTTGAAATAATCAGCCGTCAGGATCTGGGGGGTATTATTGCCCCCTACTACATACGCAGCCCCCAAGTTAAACGTGCGGTCCGGATCGGACTCCCAAGTATAAATGATGCCACGTTTGATGCGGAACTTGTAGTTAATCGCCGTATTTTCCGCACCATCGATAAAGGTAGTCAGACTACAAACGCCGTTCGCGTCCGGAGCCGAAAGGGCATAGCCCGTACCAAAATTATTGGAAAACGTGCCAACGACCTCGACGGTGTCGGTAGCAGGGTCAAACACCCCGCTGGCTTGAGCCACCGAGACATCCACTTGGAATTTTACTTCCCGTGTGGCCGAGGCGTTGCCAAAGGGAACGGTCATTAACGTTCGATCTGTCGGCGTGGTTCCGGCAGGAGCCGCCACTAGGGTTCGATTGCCAATAATGTTTTCGTAGCCGACTGACTCTGGGGTCTTTCCCCCGATCAGATATTTAAATCCAAGATTGGCCAGCCCTGCGGAAGTCACCGCAACGGTTCCCTCGTAAACGCCATTGGAATCAAGATCGGTCAAAAGGTTGGCCGTGGTGTTCCAGATGTTTCCCGAACCAAAGTCACCCACCACATAAATCATATCCGTGCCAGCCACGAAAGCCCCCTTGAAAATTTGCACGCTCATGTCGACTTTGAAGGTGATGTTTTCGGCGACGTTGTCGGCCACCAAGGGGGTCGTGTCGGCTCCGTCTGCCCAACCGTCGCCATCTGTATCCGCTCTGGTTGGATCGGTACCCGCCGTTTCTTCCTGCTCATTAGTTACGGTGTCAAAGTCGGGATCACCATTACCATCCTGGGCCGTGACATTGCTAAAGTAAGTCACCTCCCAGTTGTCCTGCAGGTTGTCGTTGTCCAAATCCCCGTCCGCATTGGGATCGATCGTCGTGTAGGAAATCAAAGCTCCGCCAGTGGAAGCAGTCCCCCAACCGGTGGTGGTTAAATTTGATGTGCTGAGAGCATCGATGAAACCATTGCCATCACCTCCCGAAGTCCCCACATCAAATTTAACTATATCACCAAGAGCTAAACCCAACGACGCTAACGATACGGTCCATGAGACTTTATTGGCCGCGGTTTGAGTCAAATCCATCGTTGCAGTTGTTGAAGCACCCCAATTCCAAGCCCCTGAAGTGTATGCAATATACTGGGCTGTAGGAGTGGCTGAATCGACCCACGCAGCAATCTGAAAATTGATACCCTCAGCGTAACTAGCCGGCCTGCTCCAGGCATTCCCAGTTGTCGAACTGGAAGAAGCCGCCGCCGTTCGGATTCCAATTAAGTACTTGGTCCAGTTGGCATACCCGCGGGTAGTAACAGTGAAGGTAATGTTCGAGGCATCATTAGTGACTTCCACCGAGGTGATGTCCAGGTTCGCGAAACCGTTATCAAAAAGATCGCTGCTTGCATCGCTATAGACACGCGCCTGTGCGCTAAAATTGAGAAAAGAAGCAAAGCCGAAAACCACACATAAAATTGAGAATTGATTGGAAAATATTTTCATTGCTTAACCTCCATACTGCTCAGGCAATTTGCCTTCATCTATTCAATAGTATTGCTTACGAGATAAAGATATGCAACTAGGACTACTTATGAACAGTTTTAACCCCTCAATACCAATTACTTATACAATAGAATATGTCCCCTGCTTCCAGCAGATTATCAAAACTTATCTGAAATCACATATCTTCGCTAAACAAAAGGAGAGAAATACCAAAGATTTCTAGGAAATACTCAGCGCCAGCTATACACGTCGTCGCACGTTGTTGTAACTTTTTTGTCTGGATCTTCCTGTGTGCCGTTCTTCCCTAAGCTCACGGCTATAACTGAGACTCGGATATTTTCTTGAGTGCCTGACGTTCCGTAATACTCCACTCCCCCCGACTCGTTCGTATCCATCTTCACGCAGTACTGCTTTCCCCAAGGATCCTGAAAGGTGCCGTCGGTCTTAGCACCCTCCAAAAAGCGAGCCCCCTTCGGATTCATCGTCTGCCCCTCTTTTTGAACCGTCATATCTCCCGACAAAATTTTCATCAAATCCTTCGATTCCTGTTCCGCAGTAGGTGGTCCGTACCAAGAGCTATACTCGTCTGCTGCCGAATCCATCTTGGACCTGGCTACAGGCCACTGCCCATAATCCTGCTTGTACGCTTTGACTGCCGACACAATCGCGGTCAACTCCCCCTTCGCCTTTGCTTTCATACCCGATTCAATCGCCTTCGGAACCGCGACTGAAATCAGTCCAACCAACAACCCGATGATCGTGACCACTACCAGCAACTCCACCAAAGTAAAACCAGCTTGGCTCGACCGTGTTCTGTTTTTTCTAGAAAGTCTTTCCATAAAACAAACTTATCACCTTTCTCTTTTCTCGCGATCAAATATTCCGACCTCTCTATCTCGCTCGCTCTTCCCGCCAAATAATAGTAAAAAATTCCTCCTCCCATGCCACCCACCCCCAAACCCCCCATCCGAACCCCTCGCCCCACCCCGCCCACCGACCCCAAAAGTCAGAAGAAAAAGTGGCTCGCCCTCACCGCCCTCCTCACCTCCACCCCTTTCCTCATCGCCATCGCCGTCCACCTCCTCGCACTCGTCGGCCTCGGCAGCGTCGTCATCTTCAAAGGCGGAAATCCCCTCGCCATGTTTACCAGCGAAAATGTTGACTCCACCGACTCCGCCCCCGAATCCTCCGCCCCACCCTCCGCCGACGACTCCCCCCCCGAAGATTCCGCCCCCGCCATGGCCGAAACCACCCCCACCGAAACCGATACCAGCACCGAAATCCTCGCCCTCTCCACCCCCACCACCGTCCCCACCTTCGCTCCCACTGCCCCCGCCAAACTCACCGCCCCCACTACCACCCCAGGCCAAGGTTCCGCAGGCACCGGCACCAAAAGCGGAAGCGGCGGAGGCAAAGGCCGACGCAGCTCCAAATCCACTCTCTTTGGCTTTTCCGAAACCACCGAAGACGATCTCGTCGGCACGATGTACGACCTCAAACTCGACTCCTCAGGCCGCAAACCCACCGACCTCGGCACCAAGGACACCGACTTCTATGGAGCCGTCCGCGGAATCCTTTCTGGCAACCGAGTCAACCCCGCCGCCCTACGAAAATATTTTGCCGTCCCAAAAAAACTCGGAGCCACCCAAATTTTTATGCCCATGGGCCAAGCCTCCGAAGCCCCCAAAACCTTCGGCGTCGCCGATAAGGTCAAACCCAACTACTGGCTCATCCACTATCGCGGTCGTTGCGCCGCCCCCACCTCAGGTCAGTTCCGTTTCGTCGGTAAAGCCGACGACCTACTCTGGGTCGCCGTGGATGGTCGTACCGTCCTCGAAGCCCACTGGGACACCTCCCAGTCCCTCACTGGCTGGAAACCCAAAGATCACATCGACGAATACTCCATTGTCGATTTTATGGAGGGAAATACCGACGAGGACCGAGCCAAAGCCCACCTTGTTTTTGGTGATTGGATGAACTGGGAAGCAGGTAAACCCCACGAAATCGAACTCCTCCTCGGCGAATACGGCGGTGGCCGCTTCTTCGGACTCCTCCTCATCGAGCAGAAAGAAAAGGAAACTAAACTCGGCAAAAATAAAGAACGTCCTGTCCTTCCTCTCTTTGTCACCGCAGAGCCCGACGCCGAACAGAAAAATACCGCCCGCCGCTCCAAACTCGAATTCCCCAAAGAAACCCCCGTCTTCGCCGTCAGCGGTTCCGCTGGAGCGGCACCCTCTTCCTCATCCTCCCCCTCAGCAACCGAAACTCCCCAACCTCCCGCCGAAACAAAACCGCCTGCCTCCTCCGCAAACTCCGACTCTGCGGCCGACCCCGCCTACGGCACCGATTGGAAAAACGAATCCACCGCCGGCTCAGGATTCGGTCCTTGGCAACTCCTCACCAACGCCGATCCAAACCAAAAAACCTTCGCGGGCTTCTATCTCGCCGAAGAAAAAGACAAACCCAACATCACCCCGATCGCCTCGAACGGTCGAGCTTGGGGCATATTCGCCAACGGCGACAACTTCCCCAAAGCCTGCGCCTTCCGGCCCCTCTCCCAACCCCTCGCCCCAGGCCAATCCCTCTCCCTCGAAATCCTCCGCTCCCCCTTTCCCGAATCCTCCGCCAAGGGAGGCGCCGTCGGGCTCTCCCTCCGACAAGGCACCACCGCCTCCTCCCCCGATGACTACAACCAAAACTCCCGCTTCGAACTGTGCGCCCTCCAAGACAAACCCACTCTC
>CAMCNF010000003.1 GCA_945876115.1 Verrucomicrobia subdivision 6 bacterium
AGATACTCAGGAAAGTCAGATAAATCCATTCGCCAATCATCAAATTTTGAGGGCATGGGATTGTGTTCTGAAAAACCAATTTCTTTCAGACCCTTCCGCACCGCCTCAGCCGCGTATTCGCGCGGATGCCCCACGGCATGCCCACAAAGGGGTGTGTGCATGTGGTAATCGAAGCGCATTCCCAGACTTTACCTATCCCAAGGCCCTTTTCCAAGGGCATAGGGGAGCGTTGCCCAGTGCCCTACTTTTCGGCATCATCTAGAGATGGCATCCCTACCTTATCTCCATCTTTCCCCTGCCCGTCTCCGATCGACTCTAACCCGTTTCCGAGGTCTACGCGCTCTCGTTGTGGGCGACCTCATGCTAGACGAGTTTATTTATGGTCGCGTCTCAAGAATTTCTCCCGAAGCGCCCGTACCCGTGGTCCATGTCGAACGCGAACAGTCCTACCCTGGTGGCGCAGCGAATGTCGCACGAAATCTGGCTGCTCTAGGAATTCATGCCGAGTTAAGCGGCGGCATCGGTCAGGATGCCACAGGACAACACCTCCTGACTCTTCTCCGCCATACCAAGATTGGAACTTCAGGCGTCTGTCACTCTGCCAAGTTTCCCACCATCCGAAAGACCAGAATTCTGGCTCGTCACCAGCAGGTCGTGCGGGTGGATCGAGAAGAACCCAGCAATCTTTCCCCTAAAGAAAGAGGTGCCGTTCTCAAAAAAGCCTTACAGATTCTCCCCCGCTGCCATGCCCTCATCCTAGAAGATTACGGCAAAGGCCTCTTCGATCAGGCATTCGTCGACTCGCTACTTGAAGCTGCCCGCAAACACAAGATTCCTTCCGCCGTCGATCCCAACGTCCACAACCCCCTTCAGTGGCATGGAGCCACTTTAGTAAAACCCAACCGAGTAGAGGCTTTTGGAGCTTTAGGGCAGCCTGACTCTTCCAACCCGAAAGATTGGATCGCAGCCGGCGAAGAGCTCCTCATTCGCTGGAACTGCCGAAATCTTCTTCTGACACTTGGTGAAAATGGCATGATTCTTTTTCAGCATAATGAAAAACCCTACTCTATCCCTAGCCGAGCTCGCGAGGTCTACGACGTATCCGGTGCAGGCGACACGGTAATTTCTGTCTTAGCTGCCGGACTGGCCGCGGGCTTAAGCGGGCAGGTTTCCGCTGAGCTAGCCAACTTGGCCGCGGGGATTGTTGTTGGGAAACTCGGCACCGCCACGGTCACACCAGAAGAAATTATGGAAGTAGCGCGGAACCATGGCTAAGGCAGCCGTCTTCCTCGACCGCGACGATACGCTCATCGAGAACGTTCCCTACCTCGGCGACCCGAATCAGGTTCAACTTCTTCCGGGCGCCAAGGAAGCCATCACCCAACTTCACCAAGCCGGTCTGCCCTTAATTGTAGTTTCCAATCAATCCGGGGTGGGTCGCGGGCTCATCAGTAAAGCACAAGTCCACTCGGTCGATGCGAGAATGGAAGAACTCCTTGGGGCTAAAGGGATCATTACCGCCTTCTCTCACTGCTATGCGGCACCAAGCGATCCGTACGATGAACGCAGAAAACCCTCTCCTCTCATGCTGCAAGAGGCCGCAACAGAGCACGGCTTATCTTTGAAAAACTCTTTTATGGTTGGCAACCGGCTCAGCGATATTCAATCAGGAGCGTCGGCTGGTTGTCGCACAATTATTCTAGAGCTTCGGATTCCACCAGAAGATGTAAAAGCATGCGCCGAACTCGCGACCTTCTCTGCTAAAGACTGGCCCGCTGCATCCGCTTGGATTTTAGAATCGAAAGACTCTCCAAAGTGAGTCACCCCAGAATCACTGCTGTCATACCCGCTCGATACGCCTCGACCCGTTTCCCAGGCAAACCCCTCGCGATGATTGCAGGCAAACCACTACTGCAGTGGGTTTGGGAGGGAGCTTGCCAATCCTCCGCGATTGCCAAGGTGCTGATCGCCACCGATGACCTGCGAATTGCCGGCCTCGCGACAAAGTTTGGTGCCGAAGTTAAAATGACTCGATCCAACCATCCCTCGGGCACAGATCGGATTGCTGAGGCTGTCTTAGGAGAGAAGGCGGACTGGATTCTAAATATTCAAGGAGATGAACCCCTGATTGAAGGCTCTTTCTTATCTCAAATAATTCAAGGGTTAAATCCCTCTTTCGGAATGGCCACAGTAGCCACACCGCTCTCCTCTCTCTCCGACTTAAATAAACCCGATGTCGTTAAAGTAGCCTTCGATCGAACTGGAAAGGCAGTCGGGTTTCGGCGCTTGGCGAGCGCCGAGGATGCTGCCACATGGTCACACCAGCACATCGGAATTTATGCCTTCCAACCAGCCACCCTGCAGCAATTTGTTGGTCTTCAGCCCAGCCCTGGCGAGATTCGTGAACGCCTCGAACAGTTGCGGGCTTTAGAGAACGGGATTGCGATTCAAGTTCTGCCGCTTACCTTCGTATCCGTTGGTGTGGACACGCCGGGGGACGTGCCACGCGCGGAACGTGCCCTGGCAGAACGCGCCAAAAGTGTCTCTAAATGAAATATATATTTATTACAGGCGGTGTAATCAGTTCCTTAGGAAAGGGACTGACCGCGGCTGCCCTCGGGACAGTTCTCGAAAGGCGTGGCCTAAAGGTCGGCCTAATGAAATTTGATCCCTACCTCAACGTAGACCCTGGGACGATGAGCCCCTATCAGCACGGCGAAGTATATGTTTTAGAAGATGGAGCGGAAACGGACCTAGACCTCGGCCACTACGAACGCTTTACCTCTTGTCACTTGACGCGAAGGCACAACTTAACCGCAGGCCAAGTCTACGAAGAAGTTTTACGTAAAGAGCGACGGGGTGATTATTTAGGCAAGACAGTCCAAGTCATTCCCCATGTAACCAACGAAATTAAGAATCGTTTGAATCATATGGGGCAACATGAAGATTGCGATATTCTGATCACAGAGATTGGAGGGACGACTGGAGATATCGAGGGACTACCCTTTCTCGAAGCCCTTCGCCAGTTCGCGCTTGAAAAGGGACCTGGGCAGTGCCTCTTTATCCACGTCACTCTGGTTCCTTTTATCAAGGCTGCGGGAGAGCTGAAATCAAAGCCCACCCAGCAAAGTGTGGCGAAGTTGAGAGAGATTGGCATCCAACCTCAGATTCTCGTTTGTCGCAGCGAACACCCCATCGACCTAGAGACCCGTCAAAAGATTTCCAATTTCTGCAACGTTTCAGTAGATGCAGTCATCGAAGAACAGGACGTGAAACATACAATTTATGAAGTTCCCTTGATGTTACACCGCGAGAAACTCGACGAACTTGTTCTTTTGCATTTAGGCCTAAAAGCACCCCCTGCCGATCTAAAGGATTGGGAAAAGCTAGTCGGCCGGATGATTTCCCCGAAATATCGCGCGAAGGTGGCCATGGTTGGGAAATACCTTGGGGTGCCCGATGCCTACAAAAGCGTTACTGAAGCCCTTTTCCATGCCGCCTCGGGCGAAGATACCGGTGTCGATCTTATAAAAGTAGATGCGGAAGAAATCGAAAAACAAGGAGCAGAAGCTTTTCTTAAAGGAGTCGACGGGGTTCTTGTCCCTGGTGGATTTGGGGAGCGCGGAATCGAAGGTAAAATTGCTGCCGTACAATATGCGAGGGAGAAAAAGATCCCTTATCTTGGCCTCTGCCTTGGCATGCAGGTTGCGGTAATCGAGTTCGCCCGAAGCCTCGCAGGTCTAAAGAAGGCTCACAGTTCCGAGTTCGACCCGCAGACCAAAGACCCCGTGATCACTCTTCTGCCAGGGCAAAGCGCCAACGGAGATAAAGGAGCTACCATGCGACTCGGTAGTTATCTTTGTCAGTTAACCGCGGGCTCCCTCGCTCATAAAGCCTATGGCAAAAATGAGATCAAGGAGCGGCATCGCCACCGCTACGAATTTAATAATCTTCATCGCGAGACACTAGAAAAAGCCGGTCTCCGCATCAGTGGCATTCACCCAAAGGGCAACTTAGTCGAATGCATCGAAATTCCAGATCACCCCTGGTTCGTCGCTTGCCAATTTCACCCAGAATTTCGCTCGAAACCAGATGCCCCCCATCCACTCTTCCGCGGCTTTGCCCAGGCCGCTCACCTCCATGCCCAAGCCAACTAAATCAAAGTTTCTCTTAATCGGAGGCCCTTGCGTTCTTGAATCACGCGCCACCTCTCTGCTTATCGGGCGTACCCTGCGCGATCTCTGCCAAGAACTTGGTTGGGACTATGTCTTTAAGGCGAGCTACGATAAAGCTAACCGTACCTCGATCACCTCCCCTCGCGGGCCAGGATTCAAAAAAGGTCTCCAAGAACTGACCACACTACGAAAAATTCTCAAGGTCCCTGTTCTCACCGATGTCCACACCGCCGAGGAAGCCAGGCAGGCCGGGCGGGTGGTGGATATCTTGCAAATTCCAGCTTTTCTCTGCCGCCAGACCGACCTGCTTCTCGCGGCGGCTCGCACCGGCAAAGCGGTTAGCGTGAAAAAAGGCCAATTCCTCTCTCCTACCGCAGTCAATTCAGTCATGGAGAAACTTCGTCGTGGCGGATGTCGCAATACTTGGATTACGGAGCGAGGAACAACTTTTGGCCATGGGGATCTCGTGGTGGATATGCGAGGCTTGGCCACGATGAAAGATCAGGGCCATCGGGTCATCTTCGATGCGACTCATTCTGTGCAGCGACCCGCAGGCGGCAACATCACGCGAGGCGAGGCCCGCTTTATTCCAGCTCTAGCACGAGCCGCCGTCGCGGTGGGTATCAATGGACTCTTTATTGAAGTTCATCCGCATCCCAAAAAAGCTCTCTCCGATAAAGAAAGCATGCTCCCTTTAAGCCAGGCCGGCAGACTCTTTCGTCAAATCAATCGGATTTTATATGCAATTTCCTAAAGCTATCTTTTTCTACATCTTTATCAGTGGAATTCTGCCCCTTTCCGCGGCCAACGGACCCGAATTTCCTATTGGCTCGGTCATTCAGAATTTCGCTCTTCCGCAGACCGACGCCAGCGGTCGGAAAACAGCCGTCGTCCATGGGAAACGCGCCACGGTTGTCAGCCCAAATCAGCTCAAGATTGAGGATCTGAAGGTGGAGCTCTTTAACTCGGAAGGTACCATCGAGACCACCATCACTGCCACCCGTAGCGATTTTTGGCGTAAAGAAAACCGCCTGACCACTGACAGTGGCATTATCGTTAAACGCCCGACTCTCCTCATCTCCTCCAATGGGATCGATTGGAACGTCGCCGAATCGAATGGAACCCTCTACAATCGGGTCCGCGTGGTTCTCTCAAGTTCTGCTCCATGAAATTCCTCTTTTTCACTCTTCTTCTGGCGGGATCGCGGCTCTACAGCGAGGACTCCACTCCAGCCCCGGCGAATCCTGCCCCCGCAACCAGTGGACTAACCACAATCACGAGCGATTCTCTCGATCTTAATCTTGGCAAAGCGAACGGTAAAAAACAGGGGCTCTTTCGCGGCAATGTGACTGTCGACGAACCGCGCTTCACCATGACCGCAAAAGAAATGACTGTTTTCTTTGCCGATAACGACGCGGTTCAGTCCCTCGAGGCGAGGGATGATGTCATCATCAAACGGAAAGATGGTTCCTCGGAAACCTCGAGCGAAAAAGCCGTCTACGAGATGACTGACAAGAAACTCATACTCCTCAAAGTTACCCGTCAACCCAAGGTCACCACCAGCGACAAGAAAGTCGTCAAAGCCGATAAAATCATCATCTATCCAGAAGATGATAAGATGACCACCGAAGGGAAAAGCTCGGTGGAGCTTAAGGCCCCCTGAACACTCCCCTTCCCACCGCGGAACCTCTTACCGGAGCGCCCATCCTTTCTTGCAATGGCCTAGTCAAACGATATGGGGATCGGAATGTGGTCAATGGAGTGAATTTAAATATTCGCGCAGGCGAAGTCGTCGGACTACTCGGCCCGAACGGTGCCGGAAAAACCACCAGTTTCTATATGCTGGTAGGTCTTGTCCGACCTACCGCGGGTTCAATTACCTTTGCAGGGGAAGATGTCAGTGGCATGCCGATGTACCGACGCGCCCGACGTGGGATCGGTTACCTTCCTCAGGAAGAGTCGATTTTTCGGCGTCTAACCGTAGAGGAAAACCTTATGGCAATTCTTGAGACACTTCCGATCACAGATCAGGAGCGAAAAGAACGCTGCCAAGAACTACTCGTCGAACTTGGCCTAGATGCCTTAGTCAAAAGTCTCGCCATCCAGCTTTCAGGTGGGGAGAAAAGACGCCTAGCCATTGCCCGTTGTCTCGTTACCCGCCCGAGCGTTCTACTTCTCGATGAGCCTTTTAGCGGCGTCGATCCGCTTGCCGTCTACGATATTCAGCAAATCATCCTCACCATGCGGAGAAAAGGAATCGCAGTGCTCATCACTGACCACAATGTGCGCGAGACTCTGTCCATCGTCAGTCGTGCCTACTTAATTTGTGAAGGCAAAGTGGAGAGCGAGGGAAATGCGGAGTTTCTAATCAATGATCCTGTGGCCCGCGGTCTTTACCTTGGACCACGGTTTTCCATGTAACCGATCGAATCTACTTCCAAATCCCTATCCCTTTCGTTCCAAGATGAGATCAAGGACTTCTTCTGGATTTGCCGCGCGAAGAATAGGCCTCCCCACCACCACACGACTAGCACCCTCGCCAAGCGCTTCCCCAACTGTTTTCGATCGAGCCTGGTCGTCAGTCTTCGTACCAGGAGGCCGAACCCCTGGAGTAACAATTTCCCCAACTTTGCCCCATGTCGCCCGCTCCTTTTTTGCCTCGTGGGGACTACAGACAATTCCCGCTAACCCTGCTTCCTTGGCCAACCCCGATAAACGCTCAACCGTTTCAGCTACCCCAGCGCTCCATCCAGCAGCGCTTACATCCCCTTCAGTCAAACTGGTTAGCAGAGTGATCCCAAGTACCTTCGTCTCAGCCGGAGCTGCGGCCACCGCTGCCTGCATCATTCCCCGACCACCAGAAGCATGGACCGTAAGAAATCGAGGACGCCAGTGTGCCACCGCCGCTACCGCCTGTCCCACCGTATTAGGAATATCGTGAAACTTCAGATCCAAAAAAATGGAGACTTCCAGCTCTTGCAATCCCGACAGAACTTCGCTCCCTCCTCGCAAGTAGAGCTGCAGACCCACTTTAAATGTCCCAACCCGACTTTTCAGGCGATGCGCCCATTGCAAGGCCTCTTTCGCCGTATCCACGTCCAAGGCGAGGATCAACTGATCGGGACTCATCCTCACTATCTAATCGGGATCAGCCACCCATGACAATCCGCGCCCACGCTAAAATTAACCTAGACCTTCGACTCCAGAAACGTCGTCCCGACGGGTTCCACCCCATCGATACATTTTTTATTCGCGTCGATGTCGCAGATAATCTGAATGCGGAGCTAGCCATCGACGCAAAGCTGTCCCTACAAATCGAGGGAGACAACCAGCTCTCAACAGGAGCAGACAACCTTGTTTTACGTGCCGCCCGGGCTTTGCAGTGCCACGCGCCGACCCTCGGAGCCCATCTCCGACTGAAAAAAGTCATTCCCCAAGGCGCAGGACTAGGAGGCGGAAGTAGTGACGCCGCCGCCACTCTCTGCCTTCTTCGAAAACTTTGGTCTCTTCCCCTAACCGATACCGAACTGAGCAAGATCGGAGCAGAGTTAGGGAGTGATGTTCCCTTTTTTTTACAACCCTATGCAGCGCGCGCTACAGGTCGGGGCGAAATCCTTCAACCTGTCCACTTGACCGACCTCCCTTGGGCTGTCCTTCTCCATCCTGGCTTCGCTTCCCCCACTGCACTTGCTTACGCCCGCTACGCCCAAAATCCTCAAGCTGGATCCGAAGGCCCAGTCCTACGTTTACAATCGCTCGACGGCCAAGATTACGAAATTCGCCCGCGGAACGATCTTGAACCTGCGGTCGAAGGAAAGTTCCTCTGGATATCCTCGGCTCGCGAATGGCTAGGAAAACAGCCCGGGGTCCTCGCCGCGCGGATGAGTGGAAGCGGATCGACCGTCTTTGGCCTGTTTTCCACAAAAGAAGAGGCACAGCAAGTCGCCGACCAAGCCCAAGAGTTTTTTGGGGACGAAACGTGGATTCAAGTCACCCGCCTCCTAGGCGGCCACGAATGAATTTAGCGCAGCTTGAGCGAGATCCGGGATTTAATCCGCGCGGAACGATTCCGATGGATTGCCTTCCCTTTTGCCGCCCGGTCCAAGCAACGTTGCAGTTCAGGGAAAAGTTTCAGAGCTTCATCCTTCTTTCCAGCAGTGATCAACAAAAGAAGCTTCTTTTGCGCCAAGCGGGCATTATCCAAAAGACGACGATTCACCACCCGACGCCGAAGGGAGGCTCGGGCTTGTTTCGCAGCAGAAGCAGTGTTGGCCATAACCTCAAATCCTGCCCGAAGTCGGGGGGTGGCGTCAATCCATGAACTTACTTCGCATCTTCCTCTCCCTCACGCTCTGGCCAGGGATTTTCGCCACCGCGCTTTTTCTACACCAATTGATCCTTGGGGCTTGGGCAAATCCGAGCTTCCCTTGGGTGGGTTCAGCTTCTTTCGGGTCGGGCCTGCTTGTGGCTTGGGCTGCATTTTTCTTTCTTCCGCGCCCGCGGGGTCTTTACGTCCTCGGACATGAACTTACCCACGCCCTCGCCGTCTGGTGTAGCGGAGGGCGGGTCCACTCCCTCCATGTGGGCGACCAAGGAGGCAAAGTCGTCGCCGACCGCGTTTCCCCCTGGATTAGTTTGGCCCCCTACATTCTTCCATTTTATCCATTGGGAGCGGGAATTCTCTGGCTGGCAGGGACACGATGCTGGCCCCATGCCACTCACTACCCCATCCCCTTTTTGGGAATTTGGGGGGCAATCTGGGGCTACCACTATGCCTTCACCTTGGCCCTTATCCCCACCCGCCAACCCGATTTTCTCATCTACGGCCGAGTCTTTTCTTTCACCCTCATTGCCCTAGGAAATCTAATCGTAGCCGCCCTGCTCACTTGGGCCACTTTTCGACCCACCCCCGCTGGCCAAACCCTTATCCTGCTCGGCTCAGAATGGGCATGGACCTATACCCAAATCGTTCATTGGCTCTCAGGGCTACTCTTGCGCTACCTACCCCATCCCGCCTAATTTCATCTGCTCGTGCTCGTCTCCGATCTCATCACCGAAGGCAATCTAATGCCCGATCTCCAAGCAGAGGACAAACAAAGCGCTTATGGATTTATGCTTCAGCATCTTACAAAAAATGGAATTATCTCCAAAGACCTCATTCCCTCCAGTCTGCAGGCGTTGCAGATTCGTGAGGATAAAATGACTACCGCCATGGGCGGAGGGTTTGCCCTGCCCCACGCCACCATTCCTAAATTGCCCTCTCTCTGCACTCTTCTCGCCCGTAGCCCCAAAGGAATCCCCTGCGAAGCAATGGACGGCAAGCTCGTTACCATTTTTTTTCTTATTCTCGTCCCGCCAGATCAAAATCAGACTCACCTACAGACTCTCGCCACCGTGGCCAAATTCTTTAATCGGCGCGGTATTAAATCAAAGATCCTCCAAGCTCCGGGTTCAGCAGAAATTCTCGAACTCCTCAGACTCCCCTAATGTCCCTGCGTGCCGAACTCGAAATGCGGGTCCAATCCTGGGCCGCGGCGAACTTTCCCACTATCGGTCAAGGACCTTGGATCCGAACGTGTGCCGACGCCCGCCATGGCCACTTTCAAACCCACCTACCCATGGTTGCGGCAAAGCAGACGGGTGGAAATCCCCGTGAAATCGCCACCCGCCTCGCTGAAGAGTGCTTACCCCCTATCGATTGGGAAAAACCCAGCGTCGCAGGAGCTGGTTTCGTCAACTATCGGGCTACACCCCAAGCCGTCGCTCAAGCTGCGCAAAACCTTCGCGCGAATCCATCCCTTGGAGTCGGGCCAGATCCTCAACCTGAAACCATCGTGGTCGACTTCAGCTCCCCGAATATCGCTAAATCCATGCACGTCGGACATATTCGCTCTACCCTTCTTGGAGACACTCTCGCCCGTCTGCTCAAACGACTAGGGCATCGGGTCATTCGCATCAATCACCTCGGGGATTGGGGCACTCAATTCGGCAAACTCCTCCTCGCCTACAGGGCCGCAGGTCGCCCCGAAATCTCCTCCACCAACGCCATCCAACAGCTCGAAGAGTTTTATAAACAAGGTCACCAGGAGGCAGAATCCGACCCCGTAAAAATGGATCAAGCCCGTGGTGAACTCGCCGCCCTACAGTCAGGAGATCCAGAACGAATGCGTGATTGGAAACTCTTTTGTGCGCGCTCCTCCGAACACTTCCGCGAAATCTACCAGCGCCTCGGCGTAACCTTCGACCTTGAAAAAGGGGAAAGCTCCTACCACGAGGAACTTCCCAGCATTGTCGAAGAACTTCTCCGCCTCAAAATCGCCGAAAATAGTCAGGGTGCTGTGGTCATTTCTAACCCCTCCGTAGCCGAAGAACCTTTTCTTATCAGGAAGTCGGATGGAGCTTTTCTTTATGGCACAACCGATTTAGCCGCCCTGCGCTCTCGCCTTCGCGATCTTCATGCCGACCGAATTCTTTATGTGACCGATGGTCGACAGCAACTCCACTTTCGCTGGCTATTCGACACGGCCCAGCGCTGGGCCCAAAAAGTCGCCCTAGAGCACGTTTGGTTCGGAACCATTCTTGGCCCCGACCGGAAACCACTTAAAAGCCGCGATGGCACGCCCCTCAAACTTGTCGATCTCCTGGCTGAAGCTAAAGAACGAGCCAAAAAGATTCTCTTAGAAAAGAGACCCGACCTCGCTGCGGACCTCCTCGAATCCAAAGCTGAGCTCCTAGGCATCGCCAGCCTCAAATATGCAGATCAGATGCCAGGGCGTAATCTTGACTACGTCTTTACCTGGGAAAAGCTCCTCGCCTTCGATGGGAACACTGCTCCCTACATCCTGAACGCTTACGTGCGCACCCGAGCGATTTTGCGTAAAGCAGAAATCACCACCACTCCAGTCCACCCAATCAGGCTAGAGGAAAAAGCGGAAGAAGAGTTGGCTCGCCAACTTCTACTTTACGGGGATGCCGTTGCTCTGGCCGCCAGTGATCGCCGCCCACACCACCTCTGTGGTTATCTCTTTGAAACCGCCAGCATGTACCATCGGTTTTATGAGGCCTGCCCAGTTCTCAAGGCCTCCTCCCCTACCCTGCGCGATTCACGCCTAACCCTTGCTGGGCTTACCGGCGATATTCTCAAAGATGGCCTCGGTCTCCTTGGCATTCCCACACTCGAAGAAATGTGACCTCGGACCCAACTGCCCACCTCCCCTGCAAGTTAACCCTCCTCGCCGACGAAATGGCCTACTTATCGATCCGGTCCGCATCGCCCCAGAGATTTTCTAAACGATAAAAGTTGCGCCGTGCCGAGTGCATCACATGAACCAAAACATCTCCGTAATCCAAAATAATCCACTGGCTGGCGGAGTTTCCTGAAATTCGATACGGCTTGCGGCCACCGGCTTCCTCTACCCCGCGATCAATCTCACCCGCAATTGCTTTGAGATGAGGCTCATTATCACCAGAAACAACCAGAAAGAAATCAGCAGGACCACCCACTTTGCGTAGATCAAGAATTACAGGATCTTTCGCCTTCTTCTCGGCCGAGGACTCCCGACAAAGTCGGGCCAACTCCACCCCACCCACACTCATCGGTAAACCCTACTTCGTCGCAAGGATTTCTCTACCGAAGGCAAAACCAAGCCCCTCACAGGAAGTCCTTGTTGCAGACGCCCACGGATGTCCGTAGCCGAGATATCGAGGCGAAGAGGAATCGACTTCATTTTCATGCGTGCAAGAGGTTGGGCTATTTCAGGGCGGGGAAACACCAGAAACTTCACCAGCCCACCTAACTCTTTGTAGCTCTTCCAGCGCGGCAGTGTGGACCACTGATCGGAACCTAGTATCCAGTACAGCTCCCCTTTCGGTTCAAGTGCTTTCCAGTGGCGAGCAGCCTCAATTGAGTAAGACGGAACCTGCCGATCAACTTCCCATCGGGAGACCCTAGCCCAGCTCTCCCCCCTCAACCCGGCACGCAACCAGCCCAGGCGAATCCGATCAGACGCAATCGGACGAGCCGATTTCAAGGGAGATTGAGAACAAGGCAGAAAGATGACTTGATCCAGAGAAAACTTCTCGCGAGCCGCAAGGGCGATGAGGTAGTGACCAACATGAAACGGGTCAAACGTCCCGCCGAACAGAGCCGTCTTCCGCCTCAGAAAATACTCCGATCCACATGAATTTTGTCGTTCGGTCGCAGTCGAATATCACGTCCCTGATCACTCTGAATCTCTTTTGCGTTAAACTCCTGCGTAACTCCGTTTTGTGTCAGACGCACTTTTCTTCGGTTGGCAAAGTCGGTGAAACCCCCGCAAGCCGCTACCGCACCCATTGCGGTCAAGTCCTTGGTATAGGGAACCCGCATGGGAGACCGAACCTCGCCCGTTACGTCGACGAACCTCTGCTCCTTCAAATCTACGGTCACATTCGGATTGGTAAATATCTCCTCCTTAATAAAGGTCGATTCAATTAACTTTTTTAATGTAACCGTGGTGTTGTTGGCGGCGGCCAGACTTCCTATGTGGGGCATAGATATTTTGCCTGCCTCGTCAATTTTCACCTCAAAAATCCCCTGATCTGCTGTCGGCACACCCGTGAGGCGAATAATCAGAGTGTCTCCCCCTCGCAAGAGATCGCTGATATCATCCGAAGAAGTACCTGAGATTGCACTGGCCGGAACAATCCCCGACATCGGATCGGGGATTACCACCGCAGGTAGACCAGTCGGCGCGATTGGATTTTCTACGGGCCGGTTGGTGCCAAATGCTGATCCTCCTCCTAAACTAAGCGATTGAGCCAAAGCCATCGTCGACATCATTATCACCGCAAAAAGCGGTCCTAGAATCAGTTTCATGGAAGTACTAAAATAGATCCTCGTCCTTCGGAGGACGTACATAAGTAACCCTTGGCGCTGGCACAATTGTCTCCGCGACTTCGCTGGGGGAAATTTCCACTTCGGCCACCGAAATTACTTCCTCGCTATGATTCTCGTGGTTCGTTCCGTTTACTGGAGCGACTACGGCAATCTCTTGAGCAGGAGCCGCCTCCGACTTTTTCCGAGCTCTCGGCGCCCGCTTCTTATAACCATACTGAGTCGAGTATCCCGCATAGTAATAGTAGTTGTCGTCGGTCTTGATGTTTACATTGTTCAAGATAACCCCGAAAAGTTTTCCGCCGACCTCTTCGATAACTCGCTTGGCCCGCTGGGAAACATTCCGAGGGTAGCGCCGATGCTGGATCAGGAGAAGAGTCACGTCGACCTCTTGACTAATGACCGAGGCATCACTAATCCCAAGCACAGGAGGCGAATCAACCACGATGACATCGTAATTCACCCGACATATCTCCAAGAGGGAAGCAAAGCGGGCGCGACTAAATCCCCCTAAGTCTTCCGGACCAAGACTTCCCGCCGTCAGCATCTCCAAGTTCGGCACCGAGGTGGCTTGAATCAGCTCATCCAGAGAGGCCTGACCCGCCAGAAATTCCCCTAAGCCTAGGGTATTCTCCAAATCGACTGCCCCATGCATTGAAGGCCGCCGAATATCACCGTCAATAATCAGGACCTTCATCCCACTCTGAGCACAGACCCAACCTAAATTAAAGGAGGTGGTTGATTTTCCTTCTCCAGGCCCCCCGCTAAGCACAGTGATGGAACGAGCAATTTCCCTCGATCCGGTAAGATTCAATTTCGCGCAAAGGATTCTATACCCCTCAGTGAATCGAGAATTTGGATCATCTTTCGTTAAGAATTTTGCCCCCTTAGGAATAACTGCCAGAACGCTGATCCCTAAATGACGCTCGACGTCATCCATCGTCTTAATACTCGTATCTAAATACTCGATGAAAAAGGCCAAACTCAATCCAAGAACAAGTCCTACCACCAAACTCAGAGAGAGATTCAGCTTCATATTCGGCTTGACCGGCCTTACCCCAGGCTCGGCTCGGTTGATAATCTGCACCGGTCGAGTCTCAATTCTGGACTCCACCGACTGCTGCCGGTAGCGGGAGGTTAAGACCTCCAAAAGCTGGCTCTGTGTTTCGAAATCACGTCGAGCCTCGTTATAGGGTGCTAACCGGTCGGTGCGATCCTCCCGAAGTTGCGTCCTCAAGTCAGAAACTTCTTTCTCCAAACCCTCCACTTTCGCCTGCGCCACACTCAAATCGATAGAAAGAGCACGTCGAATTCCTGTAACCAGTTTGTTCAATTGGTCTCGGCGCTCACTCACCACCCGGATCGCGCCCTGCATCTCGGGGTGCTTCTTGCCGTACCCCATCTTCTGCATCGAGGCGACATTTTGCAGGGCTTGCAAATACTGCTGCTTGGTTGAAGCCGTTGTAGCGTCTTCCAGTTGCAAGGCAGGTAAAGTCGACTCCAGTTGCTCAATACTTAAATCGGCGACCTTTTCCAGTCGGACCTTACGCGAGATCATGTCGGCCCGTAACTCACTGAGCATCGATTCCTTTCTCTGGATTTCCATATCCGACAAGGTGGTTGACTGAACCTGAGAGGAAGCGCCAGGCAGCTCATCAATTTTCAAATCTCGCCGTAGGTTCTCAATCCTCGCCGCCGCCTCCTGCACGAGCTTCTTCTGCTTCTGCACCTCCCCATCCAACGCCTTCAGCCCCGAATCACTACGCCCTGTGATTTCGCTTCTCCGAAACTCCTCATACGAATCAGTAATCGTATTGGCATACAAAGCCGCCTCTTCAGGCTTCACACTGGTGCAGACAACCTCAATCAGCTTGGTATTTCGAAAGGGTCTCACCTCCAGATAACTTTTGCGAAAAATCATGAACGCCTGATCATCATTGATCGATCCATCCGGCAGTTCCATCGCTTTGGAGAGCCGATTCGCCACCCCTAGTTTCGTGATTACTGGATAAAGAACTTTTTTGCTTTGGATCATCTCAAATTCGGTTTGAAAGAAAACTGGGTCGAATCCCTCAAAACTACTCGAAAACACCTGAAGGTCCTTGTTCTCTTTTTCCACCCGAAGAACGGCGGAGGACTCGTAAATCTTAGGCTGGAGCTTGGTCACCACAAAACCAGTACCCATCACCAAAACAATAATCGTTACCGAGGTCGGCCATCGATTCTTAATTACTCGCCAAAGATCATTAACGTGAAACGAGGCCTCACTGGCATTCGCTACACCCGCCCCATACCCGTAGGCTGGCGGGGTCGATGGGGTCTCATTCACTAGTCCAAGTTACTTGCAGTTAGGCGATTCTGCAATCAGTAGGTTCCCCTAACCCCTAGGTAAACTTGATTCCGAGTATAACTCCCTCCATTGCCATTGTTTACATCAAAATACGATCCGTAGTTTGTATAACTCCAACCCAGCTCGGCCGATAGATAAGGGAGGAACGCATAGGCGAACTTACACTGATAGGTAAAAGTCGTTTGTTGACCGCTTCCTTGGTACTGCTGCGCCGCCGCTTGTGGAGTGAGGCCTTGGCCAATGAAAAGAGAGGTTGTTTGATCTTGTGTAAGCTGAGGGGTGAAGACCGCAAGATTGAGAAACATGCTCTGAATCACCGAGAACTTGTCGGTGAAGTTGTGATCCCAATTCGCGTTAATCGTGTAGGCCTCAGAGTTGGAGGAGGTGGCTAGATTGGACTGCTGGACTGCGACCGAGATCCCGCCCGAAACAAAGCTTCTTTGATCATAGTTCCAAGTCGAACTAATGGAGGCAAAAGGGAAAGCCCCGATTTCCAACTCCCCACTTCCCAGCCCACCCGCAGAAATTGTCGAATCGCTATCGGACAAACCAAAATCGTCGTTCAACTGAATACCCGCACGACCACTGAAAGTGATCGTCGGAGTAAACGTCTGATCTGCACCTAAGGAAAGCGAAACCTGCTGATTGTCACGATATGACTGATCATTCTGGTAATCGTAGATCTGATAATCAAAAGTAAAGGTTCCCACCGTTTCGGGAGAAAAATCCAAACGAAACTGCTGGAAAGCACCGTTATTCATGTAATTACTTGTGCCCGCGCTCCCCGAGGTGATCCCACTCACATTAGTCCCATTCACATTCACATTATTATAACTAGCCGCCCCATCGCTATTTAAAATCGAGTTATTCCACCGGGTGATCATCGCCAGACGGTCTGTGACTCGATAATCAGCTTGGATCGTTCCTAGATTATTAATAAACCCCTGAGTATTCGTGACAGGCGCCAATCCTGCGGTTACCAGGGTCGGTATTGGCTGCTCGCTATAAATAAAATTATCGGAAACCGTCAGGCTGGCTCGTGGATCAAAAGCATAGGTGTAACGCCCAATAAAAGCCTGACTGTACTGCAGGTCGTAAGACTGATTGATACTAGGAAAGTAGGTGCCAGTGAAATCATATCGCAAAGCCAAGTCTGCCTGAAGCCCTGTATAGTTATATCCAAGCGAAGGTTGCACACTCGAGTAGGTTGAAGACTTCACATCTGAACTTGACTGATACGATTGCGTAAGCGGATTACTGTCATATCCCTCACGCAAAGCAACTGTCGCGGTGAAGGGTTTCGTTCCCTCCTGCCCAGCGGAACCCTGAATTTGTGCTGATAATTTTCCAGGCGGAAACAGAGCTACGCCAAGAAGAAATATCTGTAAAACCAGTCGTATCTGATGTGGAGGAGCTTGGCCGTCTGCCATCCACCAATTCTTGTGGTTCTGGAAATTATTTCAATGTAAACACACTATATGTTGTGGAACTCTGCCTAACACTATCCAATAACTTGTGCTCAATTAAAACAAATTTTTCTTAAATCCTTTTTCATTAACTAGTTCCATCGTTTCTGAATGGAAAGAAGTAAATAGTCGTTGTTTGGAGGTAAGGATGTGGCAAATGCCTGAGGTAAGTCGGGTGGTTTTTGGCGGCGAATTAAGTCAGCCCATGCGCTCCACTCGGAGTTTTCTGCCAGCATCTGGCTGTACATCTTCACATCGGAACTTGCTGGCGTGAAAAGTATACTGAAAACAGGTGTCACCCGATCATGAATCTTGAGAAAATCCTCCCTTGTCGAAGGGATCCACAAAGTAGGCTGGTCACTATACCACGCTTCGGCCGCAGGCAGATCAGAAGCCTGCAACTCCCCAGGCTCAAACCAGGAGCGAATATACAAAAAGATAGGAGGATAAGTGGGGGGATAATTAAAAGGGGCAGGCTCAGGTAGCGCCAAACGAGAAAGCGTAGGCCAGCAGGCCAAGATGGCGACGAGGATGGCAAATAACTTCCCCAATAGATCGATCTGCAACTTCCACCGCTCGATAATAATCCAAAGATAGGCCGACCCGTAAATACAAGCCACGGGCAGCAGTACCAAAAGCAAAGGACTCTCCTTCGACTCATTTCCCCGGTAGATAAAAGCCGTAGCCAGCACAAGAGCTAGAAGAGTTACCCCCCAAACATTTCTACCCTGTGCCGCTGAACTTTTTCGAAATCCATGCATCATCGCCACCAGCGCTAAAGTTCCGGCTACCGCACTACCGCAAAGTGCAGGTCCTTGCGAAACAAGCGAAGTAAGCCCGCGCAGTACTGACCCCCCGACTCGCCGCCAAACATCCGTTTTATCAACGTCGAAGGTGTACGTCCTCCAAACCAAATTGCCAGGGTAGTTCCCCGAATCAGAAAGGAAATAAGCCCAGTTCAACCCCAACGGATTCCCCGTGATCAACCATAGCCTTCCCATCCAGGCCAGAAAAAGGCCAAGACCAATTCCCACTCCTAGCAGGAGCCATCCCCGACCCTGTTTCAGAAAGTAAAAACCAAAGCCAGCAAGAGCCAGCACAGGCCAAATCTGAATCATCTGCACCAAAGGAGCTAAACCGAAAACCAAACCAGCCAATCCCACCCATAAACCTCCCCCTCCTCCAGCTCCACCCTCCTCAAGACTCTCCCCTTGTTGACAACCGCGAAACAGAAGATATCCCGAGAGCGCGTAGAGGAAGATGACAAAACACGATAATCCACCTCCTACCGTCTGATCCCAAACCGATGCACTCCCCAAAAAGAAAACCACCGCC
Organism: Verrucomicrobia subdivision 6 bacterium; assembly: GCA_945876115.1. Classification (GTDB taxonomy): domain Bacteria; phylum Verrucomicrobiota; class Verrucomicrobiia; order Methylacidiphilales; family Verrucolacustridaceae; genus Verrucolacustris. Next base: position 18,202 of record CAMCNF010000003.1, read on the forward strand.
AAGACACCTGTGCCGATATCAAATTGACGCGCCGCCCAAGCGTAAATAGAGAAACTCGCGCCCAGCAAAAACAGCACATTCAAAGCCAGCACCAGATAGTCAGCGGGATAAATTCTGAAACCCTTCACATCATCTGCCGAAAGATTAAATTTAACTAAAGAGGTTATTTGCCCAACCTTTAAACAAGCCCCTAAAACCAGCGGGTAAAGTGGGGGACTTAAAGTTTCAGGAAAAGCACTTACTGGAGGCGCATCATTCCCCATCTTTGCCCGCAGTTGCCAAAGCGCCAAGGGACGAATGAACTTTGTCGTAAAACCATTCCCCGTGGATAATTGACGAGCCTGCTGAGCAAGATCCATCGCTTCAACCGTCCTTAATCCGTTAAATTCCCGAATTCCAATCCAACCGGCCAACCCCGCTAAAATTAAAAACAAGGCTGTCCGCACCAGCCAAAGCCGGATCGGACCCGCCTCCACATTATAAACCCAATCTTGTAAGGTGCTCATTTCTTCTCTTTGCGAGATTTCGACTCTGCCAGCTTCCGATGGAGCGTGCGACGATGAATTCCTAGCTGTTCCGCCGCCGCCGTCACATTCTGCCCTGTCCGATTCAATGCCCCCTGGATTGCTTCAAGCTTTAAATTCTCCAGTTTCGCCCCAGAAGAAGTCATCCGACCAGTCGACACCCGCCCCGCTTGCCTTACCGAAGCAGGTAGATCGCCCGACTCGATTTTCAATCCTTGAGCTAAGACCACTCCATGTTCTACCGCCGTACGCAACTCACGCACATTCCCAGGCCAGCGATAATCACAAAGCAGCCCCAAACTCTCTCGGCTGAACTCTAGGCTCGGCTTCCCGTTTTCCAGCGCATACTCCTTGCGAAATTGCTCCGCCAAGATCGGAATGTCCTCCGCCCGGTCCCGCAAAGGTGGCAAAAGAATCTGCACCACTCGAATCCGAAAAAATAGATCCTCTCGGAAAGCCCCTTTTCCTACCAACGCCTCCAAATTACGATTCGTCGCCGCGACCAGACGCACATCCACCTCCATCAACTTATTCCCCCCCACCCGCTCCATGGCTCGCTCTCCAAGCACACGCAGAAGTTTAACCTGAGTCGAAGCATCGATCTCCCCAATCTCATCCAAGAAGATCGTTCCTCCCTGGGCCTGCTCGAAACGCCCGATTCGACGCTCCACCGCTCCTGTAAATGCTCCTTTTTCATGACCAAAAAGCTCGCTCTCCAAAAGCTGCGGGGAAAGCGCCGCACAATGCACCGCTACGAAGGGGGCGTTCTTTCTCGAGCTCAGTCCATGCAGTGCCCGTGCGACCAACTCCTTCCCCGTACCACTCTCCCCTTCGATTAAAACACTCGCCTTTGAGTCCGCGACTTGCCGAATCCGCTCCAGCACATCCTTCATTCCTGCCGAACTTCCCAAAATTCGCTCCAAGCCGAAGGACCGCTTCAGCTCCGCTCGTAACTGGACGTTTTCTTTCTCCACCTGCACCGTCCGCACCGCTCTCCGTAATAAAACTTCCACCCGCTCCAGATCCAACGGTTTGGTCACATAGTCATAGGCCCCTTGTCTCATCGCCTCGACCGCACTTTCCACCGAGCCATACGCTGTCATCACGACGCAAACTGGCGGAGGTCTTTGCGCTCGGCACAAGTCCAATATCCCTAATCCACTCTCATGCCCTAAACGCAAATCGGTTAAAACCGCATCCATCGGCTCGGCCAAGAAAAGAGCTTTGGCAGAACTCAGATCCGCCGCAACGTAAACTTCAAACTTATCCGCCAGCCCACGGCGCAGTGCATCGCGGGTGTTCTTTTCATCATCCACCACCAATAAATTAGGCTTCTTTTCGGTCACAAAACTTTCTCTCTTTCCTCAATAACTCCCTCCTCAAGCAAGTGAACACGGCGCTCATGCAAGGGAATGCGCAGCGTCACCACCGTACCTTTTCCCACCGAACTCTCCAACTGCAGGCTCCCGCCATGCTCCCGCGCAATCCGCTGGACGATCATCAAGCCTAAACCCGTACCGCCGTGGCGTGTCGTGAAAAACGGTTTACCCAAATGCGGCAGATCATCAGCCTGGATTCCTGGTCCATAATCTTGACATGCCCAAACTAAAAAACCCGATTCTCTCTTCACTGTGAAACAAATAATTCCTTTTCCCGCCGAGGCCTGCATCGCATTACGCAAAATATTATAAATAGCCTGCTTCATCTGCTCTCGATCCATTGGAACTGTTCCCACATCCTTTGCTACCACCTTCTCCAAAAAGATAGCTCGGTCCTCTAACTCCACCCGCAAAGGCTCCAATGCTTCAGCCAGTACCTTGGCAGGATCTTCCACTGTCTTCTGCAAAGGTTGTGGTCTCATCGCCCGCAAGAATTGAGTGATCAGGCCATCTAATCTCCGAATCTCCTGCTGGCAGACATGAAGTGATTCTTTGATTTTTTCTGCCGTAGAATCCTTAAGACCCTTTAAATCTTTCTCCATAATTTGCAAATGAAGATGAAGGCTGTTTAAGGGATTGCCGATTTCATGAGCCACCCCCGCTGCCAAAAGAGTCAAGGCCTCCAACTGCCCCGCCTCCAATGCCTGCTTAGTTTCTAATCGGGTCTGGGTCACATCATGAAAAATAACCGCATGCAGAACACCCTCCTTTCCTCCGATCTTCACAGGCACAAGATAATAGTCCAAGACTCTTGCTTCCGGGTAGTTCACCTCAAGAGTCCCTGACGAAACTTGGTGATTTTGCAAAAGTGCAATCCAGTCCACCCCACGCAGACTACGCTGCAAGCTCCAACCGCTCGCTTCTGCGTTCTCGGGAAGCGCTAAAAGTTGGCCCGCCGCCCGATTCCAATAGGTCAACTTCCCCTCCTCATCCACCACCGCAACTCCCTCTTGCAACGTATTGAAAATAGTCTCCAAAAACCCCTTGTCCTCCGCCAGTCGAGTCAGCTGGGTTTGCAAAGCCTCAGGCGTAACCCGACTCGCCCGCTCAATCACCTTCTCTAAAAAGGACGACCTCATACCAGTCTACTCTGCCAGTTCAAAACCAACGCTTCGATTTCAACCATACCCCTGTGCCAATCATCAAAGCCAGAGTCACCACGGTTAAAATAAAATAAGCGTGCGGGTGGTCGAGTTCAGGCATGGCACGAATATTCATCCCATACCACGAACCCAAAACCACAGGAGGAATCGTGATCGCGGTCAAAGCTGTCAGCACTTTAATTCCCTCGTTCGCCTCGTGGGCCGAGCGGTTGGTGTAGACATCAAATGCCACCATCATCCGGTCGTTACAGCCTTGCAGACGCTCGTCCACCCGGGTCATTGCATCCTGTACATCTCGAAAATAGGGCAACATTAAGGCACGCACTAATTTGGACTCTCCTCGCGATAACCGCGAGATCACCTCCCGTTGCGGGCGCAACGTTTGTCGCAGAATCGATAGACGACGACGCGCTCGGAGAATTCGATTGGAAAGATCTTCGGTCCGCCCACCCGCCAATGCCTTGTCCTCTACATCCTCCATCTCCCCCGTCAGGGCCTCGACCACTGGCAAATACGAATCCGCCACATGATCCAGAACCTGATGAGCCAATCGATCCGCCCCACGAGCCTGCGGAGCAGTCCCCTTGATCAATCGATCCTGAAGCAATGAAATCCCTGGGATCTTCTCAAGGTGGTAGGTTACCAAAAACTCTTTTCCCAAGAAAAGATTGAGCTCGGAAATTTTCACGGTCTTTTCTGCGCTCAGCCCGACGCTGTGCATAATCATATAAAGATAATCTTCATAATCCTCAATCTTAGGGAGCTCACTCAAAGTCAAACAGTCTTCAATCGCCAGAGGATGGAACTCAAACAAACTCTCCAGAACCCCCTTCGTTTCCTCGGGGGTGGGAGCGGTCAGGTCGATCCAAAGAATTAGCCCCTTATCCGCCCGCGCTAGGCGTAAAGCTTCTAGCTCAAGGTTATGACTAACCAGGCGGCCCTCACTGAAAACAAACGATTCGATCACTGCGATATCTTCGCTCGATTCATGACTTTCGTCCAAAGTTTTCCGCTCCGCCCAACATCCACACTAGATTCTATCAATTGCCTTGGTAGGATGGATTCTCGTGAAAAAGCCTGTTTTACTTCTCATTCGTGATGGTTGGGGGATCAATCCAGCAGGTAGGCAGGGCGCCGCCCTCCAAGGAGATGCCACCCTTCTGGCCTCGACCCCAGTGCACGATCAACTCTACGCCACTTACCCCCAATCTCGACTCCAAGCGAGCGGACTCCAAGTTGGCTTGCCCGATGGCCAAATGGGAAATTCCGAAGTGGGACATCTCAACCTCGGCGCTGGCCGCATCGTCTATCAGGAACTCACCCGCATTAATCTCGCCATCCAAGATGGCACGCTAAGCCGTAATCCCGTCCTCGAGGAAGTTCTCCAAGCTTCTCAAGGTCACCGCCTCCACTTGATCGGACTCGTTTCTGATGGCGGTGTCCACTCACATATTGACCACCTTCTCGCTCTTCTTACCGTCGCCTCCGCAGCCGGAATAAAAGAAATATACGTTCACGCTATCACGGATGGGCGCGACTGCTCGCCCAGCTCAGGGCGCGAGTTCATGCAAACCTTGGAAGCAAAAATCGCCCTGCTCCCTGGTTGCCACCTCGCCACCATCATCGGTCGTTACTACGCCATGGATCGCGACAAACGCTGGGAACGTGTCCAACTCGCCCACGACCTCTTTCTTGATGGAAAAGGTACTCCCGCAGCTTCAGGACAAGCTGCGCTCCAAGCCTCTTACGACGCGGGAATCACCGACGAATTCGTTCTCCCGATCAAAGTTATCCCACAGGCTGGACCTCTGATTCGCGATCAAGATGTTCTCTTCTTTTTTAATTTCCGTGCCGATCGTATGCGCCAAATCGTTCGATCCCTCACCGACTCAGATTTCAACCTATTCCCCTGTCCTCACCGACGAAAAAACAAAACCTTTACCATGACCCCGTATGAGGGCGACTTCGCCCGCCTCGGGATTCGCCATCTTTTCACCCCCATCGAAATGAAAGATCTCCTCGGCGAGGTTGTTGCCGCTCACGGCCTATCCCAATCTCGATTGGCGGAAACCGAAAAGTATCCGCACGTCACCTACTTCTTTAACGGCGGAAAAGAAACCCCCAACCCACACGAAGAACGAATCCTCGCCCCTTCCCCTAAGGTTGCCACCTACGATCTTCAACCCGAAATGAGCGCGATCGAGTTAACCGATAAAGTAGTCGATCGTATCCAGCGCGGACTCGATGACCTCATCATACTTAATTTCGCCAACCCGGACATGGTCGGTCACACCGGAGTTCTTGCCGCTGGTATTCGTGCCGTTGAAACCATCGATCGGTCCGTCGGTCGGGTTGTCCAAGCTCTACTTGAAAGAGGCGGCAAAGCGCTCATCACCGCCGACCACGGAAACTGCGAACAAATGCTCGAAGCCGACGGCTCGCCTCACACTGCCCACACAACTAATCTCGTCCACTTGCTCTATGTCGCACCTGATTCAGCTAAGTACACTTTAGCAGATGGCATTCTTGCGGATATCGCCCCCACCATTCTCGCCATGCTCGGCCTACCCAAACCCGCCGCCATGACCGGCAAGTCGCTTCTTCGACCCAAAAAGTAGGTACTAATTCTGCCCCGGCACCGCCGTCTCCGTATGGAGAACCGATCCCCAAACTTTGACTAACTCGCAAACATCCACCGTCTTGGCCTGCTCCCCAGGAAATTGTACCACCGCCGAACCGTATTCTGGATGGGCTGACTCCTTTTCAATCGTCACAATCGTTCCCTCTTGCATTTTTGTGTCGTAGGCCGAGACCACGTGATCCCCTGGCTCCAAGGGTCCAAGAAACTGCCAAAAACAGTCGTCCAGCATCTCATTGGTTTCCTTCAAGTTCTTCTCCATATCCTCCTCGAGATCGTCCGCCTTGATCGACTTGCTCAATCCCTCGATCAAACGCGTATGCCGATCCAGAATCGCATACAAACGCCGCTCTGCCTGCTCGATCCTGATCTCATTCGCCGTCATCGCCAATGCCCTCAAGGTTGCTCCTGAGCTCTCTAATCCTTTAACCTTTTTCCCACTTTCTTTCTTCATCGCGCTAGCTCCAATCCTCCCTGCGCCCGCTGAGACCTGCCAGCATGAATTCACCCCTCACGGACCCGCTCTCCCCATCCAAGATAAAAGCTCAACCGCAGCCCCGAAATACCTCTCCTCTGTCCCGTCCCGCTCGCCATACCCATAACCCACAAACACACCCTCAACCCCAGCCCTCCTTGCCGTCTCTCTATCCACACCGCTGTCCCCCACAAAAAGATGCCTCCCCCTCCCAGCTTTTAATCGACTCAACGCTAAACGTAGTGGCCTCGCGTCGGGTTTCCGCACGCTATCCTCTCCACTCACCACCACTCGAATCCATCGGTCCCAACCCAAATTCCTGACCAACTGCCTCACGGTCACTCCATCCTTATTCGTGCAGATTCCCAGCCTCCATCCCCGCTGTACTAAACGCCGCAAGCCATCATCGACCCCGGCATAGGGCCGACTCATCCCACCACGGCTCCGCCCGTACTCCGCAAAATACTCCTCAGTCAAAACCTCAACCTCCCGACCCTCCGCACTTTTCCCCGTCGCTCCCCAAGCCCTATGCAATAAAGTTTGCGGCCCCCTCCCCACAAGAATCTTTACCTCCGCCTCCGACAAACCACGCCGCCCATGCCTGACCAGCACGCGATTCAAAGCGCTGGTAATCTCCCTCAATGTATCCACCAAGGTGCCATCAAAATCAAAAACCCCCACACCACTCAAGCGACCAGTTCCCATGCCCATCGTTTCCCCACTTACCTACAAACGCCGCAAGGCAGGCAAACCATAATCTTTCCCTAGCTTATCCCCCATCGCCTTTACCTCCGCTGCATCTAAAACAATTCGCTCAGGATTGTCCGTAAATTCAAAAACCAAGTTTCCGTCATTCGCTCCATCCGCCACTGCCGCCAAACTCTTCAAACCATCAATCTCTTGACCATTGAGCTTTGCTAAAACCAACCCCGACAGCTGTAAATATCCCATCGTGATCGAGGAAGGCAGTACCTGACTCAAAAAGACTATTTTTTTTGCTGGATCTAAGTTCATCTCCTGCTGAAAACTAAAAAGTTGCACCAGCCTTTGCGGAGCCCTCTCCGACCACTTGTCTCCCCACTCCTGTAGATAGGTCCCCGTCAGCTCTTGAAAAACCATGCCCCCAATCACCACGTAACGAGGGGCCACATCAAATTGTAAGGAGGGAATCGCAATCTCATCCCGAGCCCGACGATCATAAGTTCCCGTCAGATCCATCTTTTTACCATCTCTCGAAAGATGGAACTTCGCGGGCGACCCCACAATCGGTCGCGTCCGAATCAGATTTCCCACGGAAGTCGGTCCATACAACGAGTCTTGGTAATTTCCATCCTCATCCAAAACAAACCCATCTACCGAAAGTAATACATCTCCCTCTTTCAGTCCCGCTCGCCCCGCCGTCCCTCTCCCATTTACCCTCGTCAGCAAAATGCCCCCACTCTTCGGAGCCCGAAACTCCTCACGCAAATTAGGATCACGCAAACTCGTCCAGCTCACCCCCAAAGTCGGAAATCCCTCATACCTCCCATCCGCCGCATCCTTCAGAAAATGCTCGATCATCGGCACAGGAATCGCCGTCCCCTCCTGCGAATCCCGATCATACCCCATCATCATCCCCACCAACATTCCATCTCTCATCATCGGTAAAGTATAACTGTCGTCCCTCTTCGGAAGTGAAACCCTCACTCCATAAACTAAAAAGCCCGCCTCATCCGCAGGATACCGACCCACCCCCGCCGAAAGTACCTCCGCCTGATTCCGTAACATCTCCCCGTTCTTATCTAACTGCCAAACTTGCGCCGTATCCCCCGCACGCAACGCAGGCCCCATCTTGACCCCCGCAAATCCCTGCAGAAACTTCGCATCCGTCGGCCTCAACAGTGCCAAGTTCGCTTCATAATCAATTGCCTCCACTTCCGCTGCACACTTCTCCGCTGAACCAGGTTTTTCCAGGCCAACCTCTGTTCGATTTTCTACTAAGGCCGCCGTCGCTAGAACTTTTCCACCAGGCAACACTACTCCCGTCCCATTCAACCCAAAGGGAGCCTTCTTTTGCCAAGGCCGAAACTGATCATACGGTTGTATCGACGCCCGCACTCTGACCAACGACCCCCGCGAGTCATCGACCGGAGCCGCCCACAGGCAACTCCCCATCCACAATGACACTATCCCTAGTCTCATTACGTTTCTCATTTCGAATCTACTTTCTGGAAGGAACCCTTTGCTAATCTTCGATTCCCCAAATCTGTTCGGCTAACCTCTGCGATTCCGTACTGGGCCATCAAGCGCGGCGTAGCCTTATCCACCTCACGGTTTTTTAGAACCGCAGGCCGTTGATCTCCTTGAAATAAGATTACCGTTCGCTCTTTCCCCGCTTCCAGCGCGGGCAACACATCAGACAAGGTCCGAATTTTTCGTCCATTAATCTCCCGAATCACCTGCCCCGCCAATCCACGCAAATAAACATTTAGCGGATCAGGTAAAATCGACGTTAAGACCACAGGCTCTGGCGTCTCCCGATAGAGCTGATCCTGCCCGAACATCGAATAGGTCTGCCGTAAACGCAAATCCGCTGAACCCATCAAAACCGCCATAAGATTCGCCGTCAAAGGCTGGAGGACCAGCCCACCGTACAAAACATACCTCGGTGCTTCCTCATAAAGACTCTCATACATCGAGAACATTTCCGCAGGACGCAAGGTAAGGCTCAGCTTCTCCAGCTTTTCCTTCCGCCACACCTCCAGTGATACCGTATCCCCAGCAAACTTCCGCTCCACAATTTCCTCCATTTGCACCGGTTGACCTTCCAGACGAACCGAACCATCACTCTCGATCGGATGCCCATCAATCGATAGCAGCACGTCCCCATTCTTTAAGACTCCATCCGAGGATCCTTCCGAAAATATATCGGTCACCACCACGCCCAACCCATCGTCAGGACGCTTCAGATACTTTCGCATCGCGTGGTTTTCTAATGTCATCCAGCGAATCGCAATGTCTACATAGTGATCGTAGTGCCCGTCCTCCACGTCCTTTAAAAATCGTCGGATCACCGGAGTCGGAATCATGTAGCCCACATTCTGTGCCACATCCCCTCGAAAACCTTGAAAAGCGACCCCTACCACTTTGTCATCCTGCATCACTGGACCTCCGCTATTCCCTGGGTTGATCGCCGCATCGATCTGGATCGCCAAGTGTGATTCCCGACCTGAATGGGTGTACGAGTTATAGTCGATCCGACTCACCACCCCACGGGTCACTGAAAGGCGATCCCCCCCGATCGGAAACCCGTAAACGCTTACCACCGACTCTAGTTCAGGAATATCTCCTAGTGGCAGGACAGTTGTTCCATTGAAAAATTCAGGATCCTCAATCTCCACCAAAGCCAAATCACAATCATGAGCCACATAGAGCACCTTTCCAGGATACTTTCGTGGATCCGCTTCCCGTTGCACCGTAATGTTCCTCGCCCCGCTAATCACATGGGCATTAGTTAGGATTCGCTTCCCCTCGATCACAAAACCTGCTCCGCGCGCCGAACTCACGGTTCCAGGATTCCACGGCAATCGATAATCCCAAGTTTGAGAAGTTACCTCGACCATCACCACATTTCGCCTCGCCTCTCCAAGCTGCTCATCCCTCCCGCATCCGACTAATCCCAAGCCCATCATGGCCAGAGTGAAAATCTTCATCCAAAATGTCATCCAATCATCTTTAACCATAAACAAAACCCAAACCAACCCTATCTTCTGCGGGTCTTCCTTGCCGCTGGAAGTTTAGCCCGACCTCGAAAAGCCACTGCTTTTCATACTCCTGCTTTCCGCTTCACTCCATGGATGAACCCTTGGCTCATTCTCTCCTTCGCTATCCTAATGGAAGTCAGTGGCACCCTCTGCCTAAAGCTTTCCCAGGGAATGACCCGCCCCCTCCCCGTTATCGGCGTAGTGGTTTTTTACCTAGCCACCTTTGTCCTGATGTCTCTTTCCCTGAAAAATCTCGAAATCGGCACTGTCTATGCCATCTGGTCTGGAGCTGGAACCGCTCTCGTCGCGACTATCGGTATAATCTATTTCGGAGAATCCTTCCACTGGCCAAAAATTCTAGGCCTCTGCTTCATCATCGGCGGAGTTATCCTCCTCCGCCAGACCTCCACCTGACCTCAAAGCGCAGACGTGGCCCCATTAATGTCTCCCCTTTTAAATCGTTCCGAATATCCGATCACCTGCGTCACCCAGCCCAGGCAAAATATATCCGCGCGAGTTAAGTTTCCTATCTAAAGCGGCCGCATAGATCCCCACTTCAGGATGGCTTTTCTGAAAACAGCGCACACCTTCCGGTGCCGCCACCAAACACATAAATCGAATCGAACGCGGTTGGGCCCCCTTCAGTCGATCAATCGCCACCACAGCAGAGTTTCCCGTCGCCAACATTGGATCCAACAGAATTAGATCTCGCCCTCGCAGCGTTTTGGAAGCCTTAAAATAGTACTCCACCGGTTCCAACGTGCGGTGATCCCGGTAAATCCCAATATGCGCCACCCGTGCCGAGGGAAAGATTTGCAGCATTCCATCCAGCAAGCCCATACCTGCTCTTAAAATCGGAACTAAAACCATCTTTTCCCCCTTCAAAATTGGCGCCCGCATTCTTTCCATCGGAGTGGCGATCCTTATCGTTGTCATGGGCAAATTTCGCGTCACCTCATAGGCCATCAACATTGCCACTTCACTAGCCAAGGCCCGAAACTCCGTCACACTCGTCGTCTTCATTCGCATTAAGGTCAGCTTGTGCTGCACCAACGGATGGCGAACGAGATGAAAATTTTTCTTCAAATCGACAAGATCCTAAACGTTAAAGCGGAAATCCATCACATCTCCATCGGCCACCACATACTCCTTGCCTTCGATTCGCAGTTTCCCAGCCTCCTTGACCTTAGCCATGGTTCCCGCCGCTTGCAGATCGGCGTAGCCCACGGTTTCAGCCGCGATAAATCCGCGCTCAAAGTCGGTATGGATAACCCCAGCGGCTTGCGGAGCGCGGTCACCCGCATGAATCGTCCACGCCCGCGTCTCCTTCGGTCCCGTCGTCAGATAAGTTCGCAATCCCAATAAATCGTAAGCCGCTCGGATTAAGGAACCCACCCCCGACTCACTAACTCCCAAGCTTGCCAAATAATCCTTCCCCTCCTGCTCGGGGAGATCAACCAATTCCGACTCGATCTGCGCACTCACGATGACCGACTTACTTGCCAAATGGCTCTGGCAATAATCTTCCACTTTTTTTACCTGTTCTCCGGTTTTGCCTGATCTCTCCCCCTTACTCAGCGCACCAAGCTCTTCCTCCTTCACATTGCAGGCAAAAAGGGTTGGTTTGGAGGTCAGGAGAAAGAATCCATGGATTAACTTCTTTTCATCGTCCGACATCTCCAACGTCAATGCGGGACGACCCTGATCCAAATGTGGCTTCAGCTTAGTTAAAAGAGCCAGTTCCGCCTTGGCCTGAGCATCCCCTTGCTTGGCCGCTTTTCCTGGTTTATCCAGTCGCTTAGTCACCGTCGCCAGATCGGCCAGTACCAACTCGGTGATAATTGTTTCAATATCACGCAGTGGATCCACCGTCCCAGCCACGTGATGAATATCCGCGTCTTCAAAACAGCGCACCACTTGAATAATCGCATCCACTTCCCGAATATGGGTGAGAAACTGGTTTCCTAATCCCTCTCCTTGGCTAGCCCCTTTGACCAATCCCGCGATATCAACCAGTTCGATGGAAGCGGGTAGGATTTTTTCACTTCCCGAAAGTTTGGCCAGCCAGTCCAATCGGGCATCGGGCACCGTCACCATCCCTACGTTAGGTTCGATGGTGCAAAAAGGATAGTTCGCCGCCTGCGCTTTGCGTGTGCGGGTGACCGCATTGAAAAGAGTGCTCTTCCCTACATTTGGAAGACCGACGATGCCAGCTCGTACCATCCCGCACCCTACACACTTACCCCATCCCCATCAACGCCCCTCTCTCACTCCCCCCCCCAAAGCCCTTATTCCTACCAGATTCCGCGATCGCCGCTCTTTAGGCCACGCACAAATTCTACCAACAACTGCACGCACCGCTCCACATCCTTCAGATCCACCACCTCACTCGGGGTATGCATATATCGCAAAGGAATACTCACCAACCCCGTCGCCACCCCACCGCGCACCATTTGAATCGCCCGCGCATCCGTTCCCGTCGGACGGGGTTCCGCTTCCACTTGGTATGGAATTTTTAACCTCTCCGCCGCCTTCTTTAACCGCGCGAAAATCTCATGGTTAATATTCGCGCCTCGACAAAGAATCGGTCCACCACCCAGTTTCGTCTCCCCAACTTTTCGAGGATCGCAATCGGGATGATCCGTCGCATGCCCCACATCCACCGCCACCGCCAAATGCGGATGAATCGTGTAGGCCGAAGTCGTCGCCCCACGCACTCCAATCTCTTCCTGGACTGTCGCGACACTGACCACCTTAGCCGCAATTTTCTTTTCCTTCGACAACCTCACCAGAGTCTCACCCACCACATACGCCCCCACTTTATTATCAAACGCCCGCGCCGTCGCCAGACTCCCGCCCAACCGCTGAAACTCGTGATCATACGTCGCCACATCCCCAATCGCTACCCGCTGCAACGCCTCCTCCTTGTTCTTCGCCCCAATATCGATCCACATCTCGTGCTTCTTCGGAACTCTCTTTCTCTCATCCTCCTCCATTAAGTGAATCGCCCGCTTCCCCGTCACCCCTACCACCGGTCCCTTCGCCGTCTGAATCACCACTCGCCGACCGGAAATCACCGAAAGGTCATGACCCCCAATCGTGTCAAAATATAGAAAACCCTCTTTATTAATGTAGATCACCATAAAACCCAACTCATCCATATGCCCCGCCAGCATCACCGTGGGATCTCCTTTTAAATTTAAGGTGGCAATTCGATTGCCCAGAGGATCTTTTTCATACCGATCCGCCCGTCCTTTGACGTGCCGATCGAACACTTCCTGCGCCTCAGTTTCATACCCCGAGGGGGAACGAGCATGCAGTAATTCGGTCAGAAAAGCCGGTGCAAGGGGTGAATCCATCGGACTATCCTCCACATCCCTTGCTTGGTTTCCATCTCAAATTACCCGTCGACCCATTTCCCGTGCTTGAGAATGAGCCTCGGCTTAGGTTGAATCAAAGGATGAACAAGTTCGGCGTTGGCCTCATCGGTTGCGGTACGGTCGGATCAGGACTGATCCGGAACCTTGCCAAGGCTAATCCCCTTTTGCGCGAACGCCTCGACATCCATCTCGAGATCGTCGCCGCCGCAGTCAAAGACATCACCAAAGTACGCGAAGGCTTACCCGTAAAGCCGATCGCCGATTGGCGCAAAGTGATCACTGATCCAGCCGTGCAAATCGCCGTCGAACTCGTCGGTGGCGTGGACGAATCATTTCAAATTGCCCAGGCTTGCCTCAAAGCAGGAAAGCCCCTCGTTACTGCCAATAAAGCCCTCCTCGCCGAACGTGGTCACGAACTAATCGCCCAAGCACACCAGTCCAACGTTCCAATCTATTTCGAAGCCAGTGTCGCGGGCGGTATTCCCGTTATCAAAGTCCTCCGCGAAGGTCTCGTCGCCAACCAACTTCTAGGGCTTCACGGCATTATCAACGGAACATCAAATTACATCCTCACACGAATGGCCGAAGCTGGCTCCGATTTCGCCACCGCTCTCCAGCAGGCCAAAGATCTCGGCTACGCTGAAGCCGATGACCGCCTCGATGTTGACGGAATCGATGCCGCCCATAAGGCCGCCATCCTCTGCCTACTCGCCTACGGATTTCTACCCAAGTTCTCCGAGATTCCAGTCCAAGGCATTCGTAAGATTTCTTCGCAAGATGTCTCCTTTGCCGCCCAACTCGGCTACAACATTAAACTCTTAGCCATCGTCCGCCCCCACGGTTCCGACCAAGTCGAAGTCCGTGTGGCCCCCACCCTTCTCCCTATTCGCCATCCCATGGCCTCGGTTCACGGCGCCTTTAATGCCATTGGACTTCTCGGTAATCTGTCCGGTCCGGTTCAACTCACCGGCCGCGGCGCAGGTCCGGATGCCACCTCCAGCGCCCTGCTCGCTGACCTCGCAGAAGCCGCGAAAAATCTTCGCGACAAATCTCCTGGCCCCCAAATCCCCCAGCCCGACGGCAAACTCCGCCTCCTTCAGAAAGGCGAGTCGGTGGGACGCTTCTATGTACGACTTGAAGTCGAAGATCGCCCAGGTGTACTAGCCCTCGTCGCGGGAATCTTTGGCTCTGAAAAAATCGGCATCTCCTCAGTGCTCCAACCCGAGGGCCACGGCGCTGGCTCCGTCCCGCTCGTTTTTCTTCTCGAAGCCGCCTCCGAATCTTCACTTGAAAAAGCAGTGGCCCAAATCACCAAATTACCCAACTCTCGCTCCCCTGCGCACATTCTTCGTGTAGAAGACTTATCATGAGTTGGGGTGGCATCATTCAAGCGTATCGCGATCGTCTTCCTCTCCCCGAGGGCGCCAAGGTCATTACTCTCGGCGAGGGAAACACCCCACTCCTAGCTGCTCCTCGACTCGTAACCGCTCTTCGCGGGGACTTTGATCTACGTCTGAAATATGAGGGAATGAATCCTACGGCCTCTTTTAAAGACCGCGGCATGACCATGGCTGTCACCCATGCGGTCGCTAAGGGAGCCAAGCTGGTTATTTGCGCCAGCACCGGCAACACCTCCGCCTCAGCCTCAGCCTACGCCGCTCGCGCCGGGATCGCTTCCGCCGTCATTATTCCCGCAGGCAAAATCGCCCTGGGAAAACTTACCCAAGCTCTCATTCATGGGGCCAAACTCCTTCCCATCTCAGGAAATTTCGACGACGCCTTAAACCTAATCCGCCAAATGTCCAACCTCCCCGGTGTAGAAGTGGTTAACTCCATTAACCCAGTCAGAATTGAGGGCCAAAAAACCGCCTCGTTTGAGATTCTCGAAACCCTTGGAAAGACTCCCGACTTCCACTTTCTTCCCGTGGGCAACGCCGGTAACATCACTGCCTACTGGAAAGGATTCTGCGAGGCTCTTCCCCATAGCCCACGCCCGCGGATGTTTGGCTGGCAAGCTGCTGGGGCCGCTCCTCTTGTCGACGGGCACATCGTCAAGGATCCGCAAACCATCGCCACTGCCATTCGCATCGGAAACCCAGCCAGCGGTCCTGCCGCCCTCACCGCCATCAAAGATTCCAACGGCCGCATCGATAAAGTCACCGATGAGGAAATCCTTAGCGCCTACCAACTCCTTGCCCAAACCGAGGGCATCTTTGTCGAGCCGGCCTGTGCCGCCCCCGTTGCAGGCCTGCGCAAAGCCGTCGCCGCAGGTTGGATTCCAAAAGGCAGCCTCGTCACTATGACGCTCACAGGCCACGGCTTAAAAGATCCCGATACCGCGCTTAGCCTTTTTCCTAATGCCCCATCGGCTATCGCTCCCACCTTGGAAGCCGCCCGCAAAGCCCTAGGTCTTTAACTTTTCGCCCGACCTTCTCGTCCACGAACCTTTCTTGCCTCCTGCTCTCGACCGCTTAAGCTTACGCTATGTACATCCCTATCCCCCTCGCCCTTGGTTTTCCCCAAGGCTCAGAATGGTTCTGGATTGTTCTCGTAATTATTCTTCTTTTCGGTGCCAAAAAACTCCCAGAGCTAGCGCGATCCATTGGCCGTAGCTTGGGGGAGTTTTCTCGGGCGAAAGATGATTTTGAGAAAGAGGTCAAAAACGCTGTGGAAGACGGGGACAAAAAAAGTCCGACCTCGAACAAAGATTCCTCTAAAACATCTTAATTTTGGAGCTGTAGCTTCCGCCGTGTTTCCGCAACGCGGCAAATAGGCAAACCACCGCCAGCCCCAACATTCCGTACAAAGCTCCCCACCAACCAGGTCCGAGTTGCAGTTGAGCTAAAAGCCTGTCCGTGTAGGCATCGGCCATTTTCCATCGAAGCACGAAATACATTCCCATCAGCATCAGGGAAACTAGTGCCAACAGGGATGGCGGAACTCCACGTAAAATAAAGAAACCCCAACCCAGTCCAGCCAAAATCGGCACCAAGAGAAGCCAACCCAAAAGTGGCTGCTTTTCTTTTCCGCCAAGCACAACTGAGGCCAGTTCTTGCTGAGCCTTCATCCGAGGAGTCCCTGAGGCCGCTCCAAAGACAAGCTGAAACCCGGAAAACCCATCTGCTGGATCCGCCCAGATATCTTTCCACTCCTCCGCTCTCATCCAGATCAAAGTTCTCCCAACCCCTTTACCCCCCTGCGCCAAGTTTTTTACCACCTCCATCGTGTTTTTTCTCAAAGCATCAGGAGAGACCCTCACCCACGGAAGAAAAAAACAGATCACCGTAAGAAGCGCAAAAAATCTGCCCGCTAAATGAACGAAATCCATACGCATCAGACCCTCTATTAACCACTTTCCTGCCCTTTAGACAACCCTGCCCATCATCCCCCCCCTGCCGCCCTGTGCTCGCAGCATGCTGCGAGCATGAGAAAAACTGAGGGGCCTAAAATATCACCGCAACTTTTCATGATATGGGGAGTTTAATCTGCCATGGGACAAAAACGTAAACACTTCATGCCCGGGACAATCTTCCATGTGTGCAATCGAGCCGCTATGCGAGCGCAGATTTTTGCAGACACAGACGACTATGTCATCTGCGAGAAAACCTTGGCCGAATCTTTGGAGAAATATGGTATTATTTTGTATGCCTATTGTATAATGCCAAATCATTGGCATCTCCTTGTCCAAGAGGAGGCTGTGGGATCTCTTTCTCGCTGTTTACAGCGCTACGCCAGCACTCAAGCACGTCGTTATCGTCGACGTCATAACACCGAGGGCCTCGGTGCCGTCTACCAGAATCGTTTCCACGCTAATCCAGTGCAACTCAACGAATCGTTTCTTCGGGTTGCTCAATATATAGAGCGAAACCCAGTCAAAGCGGGCCTATGCTTTGAAGCCAAGTCCTGGCGCTGGAGTAGCGCCTTTCCAAACAACAACCGATCTATCCCGGTGGATCCTTGGCCAATGATTAAACCCGTTGATTGGGAGGAAATTCTGAAGGAACCTACACGCGGGGATTGGACAGAAAGGATCGAAATTTCCTTGGTCTCTCAAATCCCACTTGGCGAAATGGACTGGCAAAAAAAGATCAGTCCACTTTAGTCCTTTAGTGGCGCCCCCCGTGCTCGCAGCATGCTGCGAGCAAGCTGCGAGCACGGCAAAGCGGATGGGAAAGGCTGGATTAGACAAACATGGGATCGAAGCGCTACTTTCTTTGCTTACTATTATGGTCCACATCCACCCCATTCCCGCTCTTTCCGTAAATCCTACCCGAGCTAATCAGGTCACCTGCGTCCCCTACGATATCGTTTCGCGCGAAGAGTGTCGCACCCTCGCCAGGGACAATCCCAACACTCTGCTGCGAGTCGACCGAGCTGACCTCGAATTTCCCGATTCGGTCAAATTCAACACACCTGAAGTCTACAAAAAAGCCGCCCAGAATTTTGCCAAATTGATCAAGAATCAGTCTCTCCTGAGAGAATCAAGACCCTCGATCTATCTCGTCCGAATGATCGAGGGGACGCACCGGCAACGGGGCTTTGCCGCTCTGGCAGACTTTGCCGACTACGCGTCAGGCCAACTTCGAAAACACGAGTTCACCCGCCCCGACAAGGAGGATGACCGCGTCAACCTGATCCGGCATCTCGGCGCCCTCACCGGACCCGTGCTCGCCGCCTATCTCGACCTGCCCGAACTGACAGCCCAGATGAATGAAATTGAACTCACCGTAAAACCGCTGGCAGAAGTCACTGATGAGCGTGGGGTCATCCATACTGTCTGGCGCTGTCCTGATCCTTCCGAAATCGTCCGCCTCTTTACGCAAGTCAACCGGTCCTACATTGCCGACGGACATCATCGGGCTGCCGCTGCCGCCCGCCTGGCGGAAGAAAAACCAGGCCCACTTGGAATTCTCACTGTTTATTTTCCAGCCTCCGAGCTTAGGATTTTTCCCTATCACCGACTCGTCTTGAAGCTGGACCCCTTTACCCCTGCAACATTCCTCGAAGAGGCGGAAAAGGTTTTTCAAGTCACCCCCACCCCAACTGCTCCTCCCGATGAAACTGGAAAAATTGGGCTCTTTTTAGAAGGCAAATGGCATCAGCTCTCCTGGAAAGCCGATGAGAAATCCGATCCTGTGGCAAAATTAGATGCGTCCGCGCTGCAGGACCGGTTGCTCGGTCCAATCTTAAAAGTGAAGGATCCCAGGACCGATGCCCGTCTCGATTTCGTGGGCGGAATTCATGGAACTAAAAGTCTGGAAGATAAGGTCAATTCAGGCCAGGCATCCGCCGCTTTCAATCTTCCGGCCGTTTCCCTCTCCCAAATCCTCGCCGTGGCCGATGCTGACCAGATCATGCCCCCCAAGAGCACCTGGTTTGAACCAAAACTCAGGTCCGGCTTTTACGTCCACCAGTTCGGCCCAACTCAGCCTTAAGCACTTCACAAAAAATCCCCACCACCTAGGCAGTGGAGTAACTACGTCTCAATTGCTCGCTCCAAAGATCTGCCCATGTACAGGTCAAAATTGCTTTCCATGGCTTGCTTAAAACAAAGCAGGATAGCTTGTTTAACTATTTAAGGGTTTGTTATGGTTTTGATCAACCTACAGTTGACAAATTACACATTATGTACTATAGGATAGTACTGTGTTTTCACAACGCCTTCAGCGATACTTAACTGCTGCAATAGCAATAATTTCGTTTTCATCAACTAGAGTCGAGGCTGCCACAAGCACGCTGTTGGATTTAAACTTTAATAGCTCTAGCGCAACGTACGCCTACTATGCCTCGACTGCACTAAGCCCAGGTTCTGGAAATATTTCACCCACCACAACCTTAGCGAACAATAGCTTCCCAACAGCACCCACCAGCGGTTATCTCGCTCTCACCCCAAACGCCTCTGCTGTAACAGCAGCATCCTTTTATGGAGGTTGGGCGGCTAACGTAACATTAGGGGCGGTCAACAGTCCTTACACCGCGGGAGGATTTGGTCAAAGTGATCTTAGCAAAGTGTCATTTACTGCCAAAGTCCGTGCTCGAGGAATGCCCAGCACCGGTGCCGTGGTCATTCTTAAACTGCACGCTACTGGAGATAACCCCAATTTAGTGCCTGGTGGATATAAGAGAATTATGTTCGAGCCAGTTTTTATCAACGGAAGCGACTGGACTACGATTGGCGGGACTTTGGATACGGCCGGATTGATTGCTGGCAAGGGCACCTCCTACAGCTTTTTGGCCAATGCAGCGACCTATACCGCACTTATTGAGCTAAGCGGTTTCAATCGAATCGGAACCACTGGCTACACTGCCTATGCAGATAATCCGACTGTTCCTGCAGCTGGGGGAAGAAAAAATCCTGGCTTCGATCTTACGGCTTCTAATATTCGAGTCGAAATCGATGATGTGAAACTCGTAGTCACGGATGCTGCCACGACAGGATACATAGCCGCTACCACACCAGCTCAACTTCTACGCAACGGAAGCTTCGCTCAGGGGGAATCAAATTGGACGGTTTTTGAGGGTGCTTATGTTAATAGTAGCGATCCATGGAGTGAGGACGGTAGTACCTTTCTTTTCTGGCCGGGTTGGTCGGGGGGTGCGTATGCAGGAGCGATGCAACAGGGCATCTCATTCAATTCCGCGAATGGCGATTACTTTACCGCCACGTTCCGAGCGAAATTTGATACAAATTATAAAGCCAGCTCAACGATCGTGGCATTTATGGACACTGCCGCGATTGCGGAATACTCCAGCACCGACTTGTCTGAGGATATTTCTCAGGGCTTAGGCCAATGGAAAACATACAAAGCCTCCTTTAAAGCCAATTCAGCCCAACTCGCTGCGGGGGCAATGACATTAAAAATTCAGCCTCTGGGTAGAAACACATCCGGAGCTGAATTCTCAAGCCTCCTTGTAGACGATGTGGTTCTATCCCAAGCAACTTCGGCTTCGGTCGGACCACAAATTGGCGTGAAGCTCAACGCAGCGGTGCAAACCGACAATGGAAATACGGCACTGATCTCTCCCCCTGTCGGAAGACCCACCACCTACTCACTTAAGCTAGCCAATACTGGCGCAGAAGACCTAATCATCAGCTCCATCACCCTTTCAGGAAGTTCAATTTCTTTAGTAAGTGCCACCTTGCCCGCGACGATTACCCCAGGTGGAACTCAGACTTTTTCTATGACAACAACCCCTGCTTCAATCGCGTCGATCGCCAGCACCCTCACCATCAACAGCAACGACAAAGAAGTTGCCGATCAAGCCTTTGTAGTCAACTTATCGACTACCCCAGTCAATCTGACCGAATCTTTCAACGGCTCTGAAACCCCAACTCAACTGGGATGGTCTTCAGTTGCTTCGACCGCAGGCCTCCTAGGAGCCAGCAGCCTCACGACAGCTGGCGGTGAGCTTGTTCTCAGTGTCAATTCTGCGGGAGATACCTGGCCCTGGTCCTACTCGATCTCAAAAACTTTTGTCTCACCAGGTGTACTCGACCTAAGCGCCAGCTCCCTCCTTGTTGCCCTCAAGGCCTCGGGCGTTTACCAAGGGAGTGGCGATAACAAAGTTCAGATCCGTTTAGAATCCCTCAACAGTGCTCAGGTTGTCACTGGGAGCATTCAACTCGGGACTTGGGTCGACGAAACCACAGCCAACTCAGTTGCTCCTTTAGATGCTTACTTTACTGGTGATGGAATCAATGATCGGGTTGTTGTCTATGTCCCTGAAAATTCTCCATCCTACACGACTGTCGGAGGCTCCCTCTCTTCTCCTTCCACTGGGGTCAACACGACCTTTGACACATCCGCCCCCTACTATCGTCTCGTCATTCAAATGACCGATCGCGAATTCGATATCGATGCGGGAAATTTGGTGTCGATCGACTCCATCACTCTCGATCTTAGCTTAAAACCCTTTTCTCTCAGTAACGGTAGCTTTGAAGAGGACACTACAACCGTAGGCACCGGTTTAGCACCCGCCTTATGGATGCAATTTCCTATTCCAGGAGTCAGCAAAGACATTCTCAGCAACGGAACTAAAATCTACAATCAAGCTACTAATAATGAAGATCCTACTGCGACTATCGCGGCTTTTGCGGGGACCAAGGTAATGAAGATGTATGGGCAAAACTACTATCCTGGTGGCGTCTGGGAAGGGCCCTCACAAACTGGGGTTGTTTACCAGGAGTTCTTAACTTCCAGCGCCCCTAGCCTCGCCTCAGGCGCGGTGATTCATGCCCGAGGCATGGTAAAAGTATTTGGCATCGATCCCTTGAATGGAGGAAGCACCTTTAACTACGGATTTAAATTCATGAATAGTGCTAACAGTGAAATTAGTCGGGCTGTGACCACACTGACCGCAAGCAACTTCACTCCAGATAAGTGGCTTCCCCTCACGGTCAACGCAACCATCCCCGCAGGAACCGATAAAGTTCAGCTGATCAGTGAATTCGTTCAGAAGGCCTCAACCGATAAAGGCTCAGTTTATCTAGATGACCTTTCGGTTGGTTTCGGAACCATCAACGCCACCACCCCCGTGGGCAGTTCCACCTATCCACTGGTCTGGTCGGAAGAGTTTGATGGCGCAGCACTGAATTCAGGTCACTGGACCGCTGAAACTGGCGGCGGTGGATGGGGCAACAACGAACAGCAGACCTACACCTCAAATTCAGAAAATCTCAGCGTGGGAGGTGGAAGCCTCCTCATTCAAGCCAAGAAGACCGGAACCAGTTGGACCTCTGCTCGAATCATTTCCAAAGACAAACGAAGCTTCAAGTACGGCAAGATCGAGTTTCGCGCTAAACTCCCCACCGGAGTTGGCCCCTGGCCTGCCGCTTGGATGATGGGAAATAATATTTCCAGCGTAAACTGGCCGGCTTGCGGTGAGATCGATGTCATGGAGTGGCGAGGCAATCCAACATCAGACGCCAATACTGTGGGTCATGCACTACACTCCCCCTCACGCTATGGCAGCAATCCCCTCCAACCAGCGACGCGCTCGGCTGTGGCCAACCCATCGACCCAGTTCCACACCTATGCGGTCCTTTGGGAAAGTGACAAGGTTACCTTCAGCGTGGATGGGGTCGACAAAGCCACCTTAACGCCCGTCGACCAACCCGCCTTCCAACAAGAGTTTTTCCTTCTCCTCAATCTAGCCATGGGCGGAAATTATGTCGGAAACACCATCGCCTCTTCACTTTCCTCAGCCAGCTACGAGGTTGACTACGTTCGCGTCTATCAGGCCGCCTCGGCAA
>CAMCNF010000004.1 GCA_945876115.1 Verrucomicrobia subdivision 6 bacterium
CTCAATGGGATTAAGGCTAATATTCAGTATCTTTCCGTCATTGGGGTGGTTAGCCCGATGGTCGGTTTGACTGGAACCGTGGTGGGCATGATCAAAGCGTTTAAAACACTGGGTTCATCGGGGGCGGCCAATCCGGCTGCTTTAGCGGAAAATATTTCCGAAGTTCTGGTGGCCACGGGAGCTGGACTTTTCGTCGCGATCCCAGGCTTTATTCTTTACTATGTCTTTCGCAATCGGATTCAGACCGTCTCGGTCGCAGTCGACGCGGAGGTCAACCTGCTCTTGGAAGATATCCCTTTTGAACAGCTCACCGGGTATCGAGTGAGTGAGTACCTCGGCGCCCCCACCGAAGCTCCGGTGGCGGGAGCGTAACGACGGGATCGCGTGCCATGTCTGGGCACGGAAAAAAATTTAGCGTCCACACCGCGGGAGGTGAGGAGGAACCAGAGTTTCAAGTTGCACCGATGGTGGACGTGCTCTTGGTCTTGCTGATGTTTTTCACCGCGACGACTACGACGGAAATTAAAAACCAGATCGCAGATCTCACTCTCCCCGATGCCCAAGATGCGAAAGATCGGGAAAAGGGGGATGGGCAGTTTGTGGTGAATATTAACCGCTTAGGCGGCTTGGAGCAGGCAGGGGGACAATCGGGCCTGACTGAAGCAGCCCTCTCTCAATTAATTAAGAAGGACTACGACAGTACAAGAAAGCTTAACCCGAACGCGAGTTACCGCGTTCTGGTTCGGGCCGATAAGGATCTGGGATGGGAAAAGACTAAAGTGGTCTTGAAGGCGGCGGCGACGGCGGGAGTCGCCAACGTGGTTTTTGCGACGACCAAAGGGGGCAAGGGGTAATTTATGGCTGGAGGTGGATCGAGCGAAGGGGATTATGGATTACAGATCGCGCCGATGTTGGACGTGATGTTTGTTCTCCTACTTTTCTTTATGGTGATGGCGGGGAAACAGGTGAAGGAGGCGGAGTTGGGGGTGCAGGTGCCAGGGGCCTCGAAGGCGGTGAGTACGGCGAAAACTCCTGTGACCTTGAAAGTTTCGGAAAATGGAGTGGTTTCTTTTAATGATAGCCCGGTCGACAGTCGGGATGATCGGGAGATGCCTAAGCTGCTGGCGAAGCTTAAGGCGTTGGTTGAGGCGTCGCCCGATCAGTCGGTGATCATTCGCCCGAAAGACAGTGCCCCCTACCAGAGGGTGATTGATGTGCTGAACGCTTGCGGGGCGGCTCGCGTTAAGAACCTGACTTTCGGAGGGTAGAGTTTAAGAGAGAAGTCTCAGAGCAAACCCAACGGGTGCTTAGGCGCGCCCCATGTACTTCTTTTCGCGAGTGTCGACGCGGATGAGCTCGCCCTCTTTGATGAAAAGGGGAACTTGCAACTGGAGGCCTGTCTCGAGCTTGGCTACTTTCATGACATTGTTGGCGGAGTCACCGCGCACTCCCTCGGGAGATTCGATGACTTTGAGAATGGCGCTGGCAGGGGGTTCCACCGAAACGGCTTTGCCTTCGATAAAGAGAATTTCGCAAACCATGTTCTCCGAAAGGAAATCCTTGGCATCCTCAAGTAACTCGGGCGCGAGGGTCAAGTTCTCGTAATTCTCGGGGTTGATGAAGGTATAGCCGGTGTTGTCGTGGTAGCTAAACTCCCATTTGTCCCGGGATACGCTGACCGACTCGAGACGGTCGTCCGAGGCGAGACGATGATCGGAGGATTGGCCTGAACGGAGGGAGCGGAAGGTGGCTTGGACGAAAGCGCGCTTATTTCCAGGGGTACGATGAACTGTTCCCAGGACCACAAAAATATCTCCGTCTTTCTTTACGGCCATTCCCTTTTTTAGATCGTTTGCAATTACAGCCATGGTTTCATTCTCCTTCTTTTTCGCATCTCAAAGCAATCTGAAACGAGTAAGATCCTGCGCGTCGACAAGGCCGACGGGACGCCGTGCGGCATCGACCACAACCAAGTCTTCAATCCGATGGGTTTCGAAAATATGGAGGGCTTTGGCGGCTAAGCTACCGACGGAGATAGTTACGGGATTTTTCGTCATGACCGCGCGAAGTGGGCGCTTGCCTATCTGTGGGTCTTTCTGGAAACCTCTGACGAAATCTCCGTGGGTGTAGATACCAGCTACTTTGCCCCGTGCATCCAGGATGATGGCGGCCCCGCATCTTTTGGCGGTGATTTCGGACAAGGCTTTGCTCACGGTAGTTTCCGTGCTGCAAATGGGTACGGAAGCGCGCGGTCGCATAATTTCACTAACGGGAAGAAGTAGATCTCGACCAATGGCTCCAGCGGGATGGAGACGGGCAAAATCTTCGCGGCGGAATCCGCGGCTTTCGAGTAGGACCATGGCTAGGGCATCCCCCATTGCCAACATGGCGGTGGTACTGGAGGTCGGTGCGAGATTGAGCGGGCAGGCTTCCTGTTTGACTGAGACATCGAGAGCGACGTCCGATTGCCGGGCAAGATGGGAGCGGAGGTTGCCAGTCATTACGATGATGGGAGTGCCTAACCGTTTGAAAAGGGGAACAACCCGGAGAAGTTCATCGGTACTTCCGCTGTAGCTGAGGACAAGGATGAGATCTTTCTTTGAGACAACTCCCAAATCCCCGTGGGCGGCATCGACGGGATCGAGGGTCACTGAAGTCGTTCCCGTACTGGCAAGGGTGGCGGCGATCTTATTACCGATGTGCCCTGATTTACCGATGCCCGTTATGATGATCTTTCCTCCGCCTTCGATTCGTTGCTTCATTAGAGCGATGGCCTTAATGAAGGAGGGACCGAGGCGGCGACTGACTCGTCGTAGGGCAGCGATCTCGATATCGAGAACGCGACGCGCCTTCTGGATCTGGTGTCCGTTTGCCATAAAGGAGAAATAATATGCGACCTTGGCTTCAGGGGCAACCTGCATGAGAGCTTGAGCCAATCCCAAAAAAACGGCACGGTAAGAGGGTGAAACGCTTTCCTGAGCTCTTTTTGGCCTTGAGATTCCTTCGTCCAAGGCGGACTTTTGTTTCCATTATTACAGTGCTGAGTTGGCTTGGGGTGGTCGCTGGGGTCCTGGTGTTGATTGTCGTTCAATCGGTGATGCGTGGCTTTGAGGATGAATTAACTAGAAAAGTGATTGGTTTCCAATCTCATCTCACGGTCACGGGAACGGGTCCGTTGCGGGACGTTGAACCTTTGCTTGATCTGATTCGGGTAGAACCTGGAGTGGTGGGAGCAACCCCGTCGGTGGTGGGACCAGTCCTTGCGGAGTGCGGGAGTCGCATTTCGACTCCACGAATCAAAGGATGGGATCCAGAGACCGCCCCGTCAGTTCTTCCTTTGATTGAGTGTTTGGTGGCAGGGACATGGTCTCCTGGTCCAGATCAACTGGTAGTCGGATCAGAGTGGGCACGAGCGAACCGTGCCGAAATCGGGTCCGAAGTGAATCTTCTCGCACCCCAGCAGATCAAGGATCTTGTTGGGCCGAAAAGTGGTCCTGCGAACCAACCCAAAAAAATTCCGTTACCACGGACTTTTCGTGTGGCGGGTATCTTTACCACAGGAATGTTTGATTATGATTCCGAGTATGTTGTAACCGATCTCGGTACTGCGCAGGAATTATATGCCATTCCTCAGGCCGTTCATGGGGTTGCGATTAAACTGGATAATCCAGGTCAGGCCTCTCGTATTGCGGAAAGCTTACGTCTTCGATTGGGGCCAGATTTACGGGTTTTGACTTGGATGGATCATAATCAACGTCTCTTTGCCGCAGTGGCGGTGGAGCGTAGGGTGATGAGTTTCCTGCTTTTTTTTGTGATGGGGGTTGCCGCCCTTGGGTTAAGCGGAACTCTAATTACGATCACAGTTCAGCGGGCCAAGTCGATCGGTACGCTAGCAGCTTTGGGGGCTACTCCGCTCCAGATCGCCACTATCTTTACTATGTATGGGGTGGTGGTAGGGGTCTTGGGCTCATTCTCTGGAGTGGTGGGCGCGGCACTGGTTTTGGCGAATCGAAATGGACTCAGCCAAGTGATTGGTCGTCTGACTGGGCAGGAGCTTTTTCCCGCAGAAATTTATCACTTTACGGGTTTGCCTGTTCGTTATGATTTTGGAGTCTTTGTGGGTGTTGCTTTGGCGGGCTTGGCTTTGAGTGTTTTAGCGGCACTGGTTCCTGCTTGGGTTGCCTCTCGGACGGAACCCGCCATGAATTTGAGGCGTGCATGAGTATGCCTCTTTTAGAAGTCCGTGATCTGCGGAAGAGTTATCAGCTGGCTGGGCGGCCTGCAATGGAAGTGCTCCATGAGATTCAATTCTCGCTCAATGCAGGGGAGTGTCGTCCGATTTGCGGACCTTCGGGCGCTGGGAAATCTACTTTGCTCCATATTCTGGGTGGTCTGGAATCTCCTGATGATGGAGAGATCATCTGGAAAGGGGAGAGTATGAAAGGGTGGAATCGCACCCAAGGAGCGCTTTGGCGTCGAGGGGCGGTCGGCTTTATTTTTCAGTCTTACCACCTGATTCCTGAGTTGACCGTTGAAGAAAATGTTCGTCTGCCTGCGATGCTTTCGGGGGTGCAACTGGGGGAACGTTGGGAAGATCTGCTCGATGAGGTGGGGATGACCCTCCGCCGTGATCATTTGCCAGGCGAGCTTTCTGGTGGAGAACAGCAGAGGGTGGCGGTTGCACGGGCGCTGATTCTCGAGCCTGATTTGATCTTGGCCGACGAGCCGACGGGAAACTTAGATGGGGCGTCGGCTACCGCGGTGCTTGATTTGCTTGTTCGAATGGTCCGAGAGAGGCAAAAATCACTACTACTTGTTACCCATGACGAATCGGTGGCCGCGAAGGTGGGGAACCCCTTGCGGTTGCTGGACGGCAGGTTGGCAGAAAAGGAAAAATGATCATCTATATTGACGGAAAATTCTATCCAGAGGAAAAGGCGAAAATCTCGGTTTTTGATCACGGGCTTCTTTATGGGGACGGCGTCTTTGAAGGAATCCGAGCTTACGCGGGGCGGGTCTTTAAGTTGGAGGAGCATCTGTCTCGATTAGAGGACTCAGCTAAAGCGATCTTGCTCAAGTTGCCGTTGAGCCGTGCGGAAACTCGAAGTGCAGTTCTTGAGACTTGCCGACGGAACAAGATGGAATCTGGATATCTGCGTTTGGTGGTCACGCGAGGCAAAGGATATCTGGGGCTTTCCCCGGATCGGTGTAAAAAACCAACGATCATTATTATTGCGACGAAGCTGGAGCTGTATCCAGCAAAGTACTACCGCAACGGGCTGACAGTGGTTACGGGCGCGACTTGGAGGCAGTCTCCGGCGGCTCTTGATCCGGGGATCAAATCCCTCAACTATTTGAATAATATTCTGGCAAAGATCGAGGGCCAGCTCGCGGGAGCGCAGGAGGTCATTCTGCTGAATCCGCAGGGATTGGTCTCCGAATGCTCAGGTGACAATATTTTCTTCATTCGGGATGGTGTTTTGATCACGCCCAAGCTTTCTTCTGGCGCGCTCAACGGGATTACCCGGGCAACCGTCTTGGAGCTGGCGCGAGAAGCGGGCTGGACCACTCGAGAAGATGATGTCCGAAGGTATGATCTTTTTACCTGTGAGGAGATGTTTCTCACTGGAACCGGAGCAGAAATTGTGCCGGTGGTAGAGGTGGATGGCCGGATGATTGGCACAGGGAAACCGGGAAAGAGGACAGCGGAGTTGATGCAATTTTATCATCAACTCGTCACGACCACGGGAACAAAGATTCCCCGCTAAACAATATATCCGTGGAGTGCCAAAAATGTTCCGGTAAGCCTGCGACAGTCTTCATGACTAATCTTGTCGAAGGCAAAGTTCAGCGGACGGATCTCTGTGCAGATTGCGCCAAGCAGGAAGGGGCGATGCATCCTTCTGGTTTTCTTGAAAAGAAGCCTGCATTTTCGGAAGCCAGCGAGGGGATTGGTTCAGTCGAAAAGTGTCCAGCTTGTGGCTATCCCCCTAGTCAGCTCCAGAAGACAGGGCGATTGGGTTGTGCGGTTTGTTACGTTCAATTTTCGTCAACTTTGCAGATGGCCTTAGCTGAAGCTCAAAAAGGTTTGGTCCATCAGGGCAAACGCCCCAACCGACTGAGTGCTTCGCCAGAGGTTTGGCGGGCTGAGATGGAACACTTTGTGGCAACGGAGAACTATGAAGCTGCTGCGCTTTTGCGCGATACGATCTCGAGGACGGAAGGTGAGAAGAAAGGGAAATCGGCCTCCTCGTGAAGGTATCTCTGGAATGGCTGAAGGAGTGGTGTGATCTGCCGTCTCATCCTGGTGAACTTGCCGATCGATTGACTCGGAGCGGCACGGAGGTGATTTCGATCCAAAACACTGGATGTCAGATTGCGGGGATCGTTTCTGCTAAAATCCTCGAAAAGAAGCTGCATCCCAATGCGGATCGTTTGAGTCTTTGTCAGGTGGATGATGGCAAGGGCACTCGTCAGGTGGTTTGTGGGGCAAAAAATCACAACGCAGGGGACATTGTTCCGTTGGCTTTGCCCGGAACTGTTTTTCCTGGGGGGATGACGATCAAAGTGGCTAAAATGAGGGGAGAAAGTTCAGAGGGAATGCTTTGTTCGGCGAAGGAATTGGGAATAGCTGAGGATGCGGAGGGGCTTCTAATTCTACCTGCGGAGACGAAGTTAGGCGTTCCGCTTGAGCAAATATTCCCAGGGGAAACTGTTTTCGAAGTAGAGATCACTTCTAACCGAGCTGACTTAGCTTCCATGGATGGACTGGCGCGAGAGTTGGGAGCGCTCGGAGTACCTAAAAAGGCACGGCCGCTTGCCGAGAAAGTAAGTCGAGGGAAAGAATCGGGTTGGAAGGTGGCAGTGGCGGATGCGAAAGATTGTCCGCAATACACCTTGAGCGTTCTCCATGTGCGTACGGGGGTCGAATCGCCCGATTGGATGAAAAAGCGCTTGGTGGCTTCTGGTATGAGGAGTCTTGGCCTTGTGGTTGATGTAACCAACTACGTACTTCTTGAGCTAGGACAGCCAGTACACGCCTTCGATGCGGACCGGATTGAGGGTGTCACTATTGAAGTGAGGCGTGCCAAAGCAGGGGAGAAACTTGCAGGGTTGGATGGAGGCACCCACCTTCTGACGGCTGAGGACTTGGTAATTGCGGATGAGAAAGGGGTGGTCGCTTTGGCAGGTGTTGTGGGGGGAACGCATTCTGCGGTTCATGCGGGAACGAAAAAGGTTCTTCTCGAATCGGCTGTGTTTCAAGCAGGCAGAGTACGAAAAACAGCCAGAAGGTTGTCGCTATCGACAGAGTCTGCCCGACGCTTTGGGCGGGGAGGCATGGATCCTGCGTTGGTGGAGATGGCCAGCGAAAGGATTCTGCAACTTCTCGACGAGTGCGGGGCTTTGGAAAGATGTGACGGAACGGTGCGAGTTGGTTCACTGCCTGCGCCCAAGGATAATGAAATCACCCTTAGGCGGGATAGGGTGGAAAAAATACTTGGGTTAAAGCTTGAGCCAAAAGAGATCGAAACCCGGTTCTTGGCGTTGGGATTTCAGGCAAGGGGAGACGGGTGGGTTCCGCCATCTTGGAGATCCGATGTGCGTGAAGAGATTGATCTGCTTGAGGAGCTTATCCGACTTTCGGATCTGGATAAGGTTCCGAGTGGCTTAGACTCTTTGGTGGAAGGTCAGTCGACGGAAGATCGGGCTGATGTAGGGCGGCGCCAGCTACGTGGCTTTCTGGTGGAGCGTGGATATTTCGAAGTTCTTGGTGGAAGCTTGGTCCGAGCGGAGGAGGGGATGTCGGTGCAACTCTCCACGGCAGCAGGGCCTGAGGTGGGAGCCTATCGCGAAGCGCTCCTCCCTGGCCTACTCGCCTCGGCAGCGCGAAATATTTCTAGGGGGCAGACCGATCTCAAGCTTTTCGAGATCGGGCGGGTTACGTCTTCCAAGGGACAGGAGGAGATGAGGTTGGCTCTGCTGGTCGCAGGCTTCGATCAAGCAGTATCTTGGCAAGGTGGGGAGGTGAAGGCCGACTATTTCGTCCTCAAAGGAATTCTGCAGGAGATTGCGAGTCGATTCTGTCTTGCAGGTGAGCCATTGGCTTTGAGAGAGGCCACCCCTGCAGAAAAGAAACAAAGTGGTCTTAAATCTCGCCTTTGGATTACGGAGGTTTCTCTTTCTAAAGAGTTGGCACTGAAAACGGCTTCCTATCAAGAGGTCAGTAATTTTCCAGGAGTGGAGAGGGACCTATCGTTGGTTCTGCCTGAGTCGGTGCCGTTCGCCGAAGTGGAAAAAGCTATTCGGTTGGTTGCTCCTCCCGAGATGGCGAATCTCTTCGTCTTTGATCGTTTCCGGGATGCTGCTGGGTCTAAGGTTGCTAAGGGATTTTTGTCACTAGGTTGTCGCTTGCAATTTCGCTCCACTGCGCGCACCTTGACTGAACAAGAAGTCGGCGGTTGGGAGAAGAAAATTCTCGAATCGCTCACCACCCGCTGCCAAGCCAAGTTGCGGGGAGTTCTTTGAACCGATTGACTTAGTCTTCGCGCCCTGCCTGCCGCGTGTGACGGATCAATTTTTTTCAACCGATAAAATTAATAAAAGAGGCCAAACCTTAATCCGAAAACGTCGTGCCTTTATTGGAAGGCGGACGCGGAAGCGGGAGTCTCAATTTCTGGAAAACTCCAGGGTCGAAAAAAGTTCTCCTAGCGCCCGGGTGGGGCGTGTTTTTTTTATGACGTGGTGGCAGAGGGAATTCTGTCTGCGAGTTCCTTAACTTTCGGTAGGTTTGCGAGCAGATCAGCGATGGCATCGTAGCGACCCGAGAGAAGGCCCTGCTGGGCACTGACCTTTAAGGTGACAGGGAAGCTGAGCGGTCCAGCGGAGACTTGTAACTTTTCCACATCAATTTTCACGAGGGTGGTGGGGTCTTTCTGAATAAGGCTCATCAGAGCGGTAAGATCTTTCCGTGTGGCGGTGGCGCATGGGAGTCCAAGAGTCGTGCTATTCCCAAAAAAAATCTCGGCAAAGCCACCAGCAATGACTGCTTTAAAACCGGCTCGAGCAATGGCCTGCGGGGCATGTTCCCGAGAACTGCCACAGCCGAAATTCATCCCTGAGATTAAAACCGTGGCCCCCTTATATTTAGGATCATCGATCGGGTGATTCGTGCTTTTTCCTTCGGGGGTTTGGCGGACGTCTCGGAAAAGATATTCTCCTAATCCATCGAAGGTAATGCAGCGCATGTAGCGGGCTGGAATAATTCGATCGGTATCGATATCATCTCCAGCCACAACAACGGCACGACCAGTCACTTGAGCAATGGGAGAAAGGGACATGGCCTTAGGATTTCGCGAAAACCAGGCGGGCGTCACTGACTTGGCCCGTAACCGCAGCCGCTACCACCATCACCGGGCTCATCAAAAGAGTTCGTCCTGTCGGACTTCCTTGGCGCCCTTTAAAGTTTCGATTGGAGGAAGAGGCGCAGATCTCGTCTCCCACCAGTTGGTCGGGATTCATGCCGAGGCACATAGAACAGCCAGCCTCTCGCCAGTCAAAGCCTGCCTCACGAAAGATCTTATCGATACCCATCTCGGCGCAGATTTTACTCACCCCCTGAGAGCCGGGAACCGCGATGGCACGAATGCCAGGAGCCACCTTTCGACCCTTAAGGAATTTGGAAGCTTCCAGAAAGTCGGAAATTCTCGCATTGGTGCACGAGCCAAAAAAAGCCACCTGTATCTTTTGCCCGGCGAGCTTCTCGCCAGCCTTGAACCTCATAAACTCGAGAGCCTCCTTGGCGGAGGCGCGATCGGCCTCGGGAAGCTGTTCGGGCGAGGGGATGGCTTCATCAATGAAGATGCCTTGGCCGGGGTTGATTCCCCAAGTCACGGTGGGGCGGATTTCTGATGCTTCAAAGATTTTTACGTCGTCGTAAACAGCGTCAGCGTCGGAGACGACCTTCTTCCATTCGGCAACGGCGACATCCCACTCTTTCCCTTTGGGGGAGTAAGGGCGACCCTTTAAATATTCGAAGGTTTTCTCGTCTGGGTTTACATAACCTGCACGGGCTCCGCCTTCGATCGACATATTGCAGATGGTCATTCGTTCTTCGAGGGAGAGGCCTTCGATGGTGGATCCGCAGTACTCGTAGGCGTAGCCTGTGCCGCCGTTGACCCCGAGGGTACGGATGATGTGGAGAATAATATCTTTGGCGTAGACGCCAGGTCCCAATTTTCCGCGGACTTCAATTTTGCGAACCTTGAGAGGAGAAAGCGCCATAGTTTGGGTGGCGAGGACATCCCGAACTTGACTGGTGCCGATACCGAAAGCCACGGCGCCAAAGGCCCCATGGGTGGAGGTATGGGAATCTCCGCAGGCAATAGTGGTGCCAGGTTGGGTGATGCCTTGTTCAGGACCAACGATATGGACAATTCCCTGTTTGCCCGAGGAAATATCAAAAAAAGTAACATCGAAATCAGAGCAGTTCTTACGTAGTTCTTTGATCATGGCATCGGCTAAGGAGTCGCGAAAGGGTTCGGTTCGTTGGTCGGTGGGGACAATGTGATCGACGGTGGCGAAGGTGCGGCTAGGGAAAGCGACTTTCAGACCGAGATCGCGGAGCATCCCGAAGGCTTGGGGACTCGTGACCTCGTGAATGAGGTGGGTGCCAACGAAAAGCTGGGTAGAGCCGTCGGGTAGTATTCCTACCGAATGACGATCCCAAACTTTATGGAAAAGAGTCTTGCCCATGATTGAATTAAAATAATTGATCCGACTCAAAAACGCAAACCAGCTTTCCAACTGCTTTGCCTGATCGGGAGCGTAATCATACGCGTGTCACAATTGTAACAACTTTAAGTAAGAGAAAAAATCGCGCGATTGGCGTTGAGCAAGGGAGGGTTAAAGCTTTTGCCAAATGGTGGCGTCGGCGAAGGTGTATTGGAATTTGCGGCGAGTTTCGCGAAGCAGAAATGGGAGATTGGTTCGGTCGATGAGTCGAAAGGAAGGGAGCAGGATCTTTTTTAGGGCGTAGAAGGAGTCGGTGGATGAGCTACCTAACCAGCGTGAAGAAGGGGTGTATTCGGTCGTCCAAGTGTAGGGAGAGGTGAGGAGAACCTTAGCCCCGGGATTTACAAGGGAGGGAAGCACCTGTGAAAGAAATCTTTTGGGATGGGGTAAACGGTCGATTAAATTGGCGGCAAGAAGTAGATCGAAGGTTCCCAGTCCCTTGGGGAGGTGAAGAGCATCTCCTGTCATAAAGCGAACACGTTGTCTGATGGCTACTGCTGGAGCATGGACGAGGGAGCGGCGGGACTTCTTGCCTTCTTCCAAGAGATCAAAAGGGAGTTGCCCCTTTTTCTGTATTTGTTGAGCCGCCCGAATAAAAGAGTGCGAAAAGTCGATTCCGACGACCTGAGGAACCTTGCGGGCGAGCTCGAAGCTGCTTCGACCGACTGCACAGCCAAGGTCAAGAGCTCGAAGAGGTTTATCTTTTGTGTGGGAAAGTAGGAGTTGGGCGCAAGCTGATGGAAAGTTAGCTACGCCGCACGGTGTGGAAACACCAAGGGGTAGCAGGTCGTTCGGCTCCAGATAGTGGAATGCGAGGTATTCCGCTAAGACTGCAGGCTTTTCGTAACTCGATTTCAGGCGAGGAGGCTTTGAAGGTAGGGTGCGGGTTGATATTTCTGGATGAGGATGGTTGTGTTGCCGTCGCGATGCATCCGAGCTTGGTGGAGCACGATCTCAGGGGTTTTGTGGGGCGCGTAAAGAATGTCGTCGTGAGTGGCGTTAATCTTTTCGGCGAACTTATCAGGGGTAAGGTGGCCTCCAAGGTGATCCGAGCGACCCGTTGCCACATGGATTGTTCCGAGAATCTTTTCGTCTTGAATATCGCGTCCACTAAAGGGAAGGAGTTGTGTGCCAAACCCGAGCTCGCCTAGTTCCCCGACGACAGGGTCACGCTTTAGTTTTGCTACGTGCTCGGCAAAAGTCTGAGGATTACCTGAGATGAAAGTTCCGCCGACTTGGCGCCCTTTTTCCACATCGAGCATAGCTAGGGTACCGTCGGAAAACTTCATCGGCATCTGACCATGAGCGTTGGTGGGGACGAAATAAACTTCGCCCGCGGGAAGATTTGCCACATCGGGAGTCTTTCCGCGACAAAGTCCGTGTGATTTCTGAGCCTCCTGTTGGGCGAGGTCGAGGTGGAGGGTGGCTTTCTTGCCAGCCACTTCAAAATCGATTTCGACCCACTCGGCTCGGGTGAGACCCAAGCGAAGTTTTTCGGTTTGTTTACTTACTGAATTATAGTCTACGGCTAAGCCTGTGCTAAGAATAATTTCATTGAGCCCGTGCAAGGTGGCTCCACGGAATCCGTGTTTTTTGGCTGAAGCGGTCAGGGGTGCAGTGGCGGAGTAGGTCGAGATGCAGAGAATGATATCGTACTTGGTGTAGATATCCTTTTCGAAGGAGAGTTCCTTGCCGTGGATATCGACGGCCAAGTCATCCATATCAAGATTACTTCCTCCAGTTTTCTTGTAGGCAAAAAGATCCCCGCCTGTCAGGCCGAGAGTGTCCCTTACCCCATTGTTCAAGCCTTTGTAGAAGATGTCGTGGGCGTATTTTTGCACGGTGAGGGTGGGGTCTTTGAGGAACGCTAGGTCTTTGACGCCTTGAGGATCGTCTAGATCGATGAGGACACAGGTTCTTTCCCCAAGGGCTGGCTCAAAAACTGTCTGCAAAAGACGGATGAGATCGAAGGGGGGGAAGGACTCCGGAATCTGTAAATAAGGTTTATTCATCCAAAGGGTATAGCGTGTTTTTTGGGGTGCGCAAATATTGGACTTGAGGTGTCAACTGGGGCTGGTGCGGTGAACTGGTTTTTGGCAGGATGGGGTTATGGCATTAGCCCAGCGAGCGAAAAGCGATTATTTCGATTTCTTACGATTTCCTACTGTCTCGGCCGACCCGTCAAAGGGGCAGGTCATGCGTGATTGTGCCAGCTGGCTGAAGAAAAAGTTTCGGGAAATGGGTATGGAGGCTGAGATTGTAACAACCCCTGGTGCTCCTGTGGTTTTAGCTCATTGGAGAAAACGCGGGAAGGTTCGCAGGAAAACGGTCCTAATTTATGGGCACTACGATGTTCAGCCCGCGGAGATGGGGGACGGATGGACCGCGGATCCGTTTGAGCCACGAGTGGTGAACGGGATGGTGGTGGCGAGGGGTTCGACCGATAACAAGGGACAGATCTTTGCTCATATGATGGGAGTGGCGGAGGCGATTAAGAGTGGTGGACCTGAAACTGATGTGGTTTTCGTGGTGGAAGGAGAAGAGGAAGTGGGAAGCGATAATTTAGAGGCAGTTTTACGGAAGCGTAAAAAGGATCTGGCCTGTGATGTTGCGGTGATTTCTGACACGAACATGGCTGGTCCGAACAAGCCCACATTAACCTATGGACTGCGAGGGATTACGGCTTTGCAGGTGGAGTTGACTGGGCCTTCCCACGATCTTCACTCGGGCGTTTATGGGGGTGCAGTGGTCAACCCGATTACGGTGCTGACCCGCCTGCTGGCCGGATTGCATGACGAGAAGGGTAGAGTGGCAATTCCAGGGTTTTACAAAAAAGTCAGAAGTGCGGCGCGATGGGAGCGAATGGCAGCGAAAGCCTTGGGGGTGCCAGATACTGAGGTTAGAAGACAGGCGGGCAGTCCTGCTTTGGGTGGTGAACCAGGATTTTCCGCGATCGAGAGAATTGGAATGAGACCGACGGCGGAGATTAACGGGATCACGGGGGGATATCAGGGTCCAGGACCCAAGACGGTTCTACCGAGCAAGGCATGGGCGAAATTAACTTTTCGGCTGGTACCCCATCAAAATCCAAAGGAGATTGCGGATTTGGTGGAAAAAGATTTAAGGAAGCGTTGCCCCAAGACGGTGAAGATTAAAGTCACGCGGCAGCATGGTGGGTTCCCTTATTTCTGCGACCCCAAAAAGGGTTATGGCCCAGCGGCAGTTCGGGCACTCGGGGAGGCTTGGGGTGGAAAAAAAGTACACTTCTTGCTCGAAGGCGGAACGATACCCATCGTTAGCGTGATTCGAAATGTGTTGGGTGTGGAGACCTTGCTGGTGGGGTTAAGCCAGCCCGACTGTCGAGCTCACGGACCTGATGAGACTTTTCCCCTTCGTTATCTCGAGCAAGGGGCAAAAATGAATCAAGCGCTGTTGCGGCAGATTGCGAAAGCCTGATTTAAACCCGCACCAGTTGTTTTAGTTTTTGGTATAATTCTGTTAACTGCGGCATGGGGACTCCAGCGGCGGCTCCTTGCCGCAGGGCTTCTCCCCAGATCGATTCGAGTTCGACAGGTTTTTTGGCTAGATAATCGAGCAGACTGGATGGTTGATAGGCCCCCATTTTCTGGGTTCGAGCGATCTCCTGTTTTGGATGCTCGGGATCTTGGGGAAAGCCAAGAGCGGTGGATGCCGCCATCACTTCGTTCATTAAGGTGAGTGTTGCGGTATGGAGTTTCGGGTTGGCCAAAATTTGAGCGGTGTCGATTCCCCCTTCAGAAATAGATAAGCCGTTGAAAGGGACATTCCAGACCAGTTTGTACCATCGCGCAGAACCAACTGAGGGTGCGACGGAGCAGCGGATACCTGCTTTTTCGAAAAGCTGAGCTACGGATTGAGCACGAAGAGTGTCGCCTTCAGTGAGATCGGAGAAGCGAATGTTTCCGCCCGACATGTTTGAGGCAACTCCTGGGCTTGGACGGGAGACGCATACGTGACAAACACCGCAAAGAATCCTGTTCCGACCGACGATAGAGGCAATCAGCTCCTCATTACCGAGACCATTTTGTAAAGTGCAGACCGATGTTTCGGGACCGATCAAAGGTGGAAGTAGCTTCGCAAGCGAAGCGTTGGCGGTGGTTTTGATTGCGACGATGACTAGATCCACCGGACCGATCTGCTGGGGCTCGGCGTAGACCTTGAGGTGTGGGAGATGGAAATCTCCCTCCGTGCATCGAATCTGCAGGCCCTTTTGTTGGAGGTGGACAAGATCACGGCGTGCGACGAAGGAAACAGGAACACCGCTATGGGCAAGTTTGGCCCCGTAGTAGAGGCCCAGGGCCCCTGATCCCACGATGGCAACATGGGGATTCTTTGGCAGGACAAGAGAAGGGCTGGGTGGCATAGGTAAGAACTAGCTTACTTTGGTAATTTACCAACGTTCCCTTCAGCGCAGAGTTTTTAAATGTCGGAGATAACAAAAGTAGATGTGCTCGTGGTGGGAGCTGGACCGACGGGACTACTGCTGGCCTCGGAGTTGGCGCGTCGTGGGGTCGGGGTTCGCTTGATTGAAAAGCGGACTTTTCCTGCAGAGCACTCTCGGGCCCTTGCAGTGCTTCCTCGGACGATGGAGATGATGGATCAGCTTGGTCTTGCGAATGCTTTTATTAACTCAAGCCATCAGGCAAAAGGCATTTGCTTTTATGGGCGTGATCGAAGAGAGGCTTTTCGCTCGTCGTTGAGCGACTTACCGAGCGAATTTCCGTTCTTTTTACTTTTACCTCAAACCGAGACGGAAATGATCTTGCGGGACCATGCTCGAAAAGCGGGTGTCGAGATTGAGCGTGGAATGAGTTTTTTAAGGATGGTGCAGAAGGGGCAAAGAGTCTTAGCGACCCTTGAGAGAATGGATGGGACTACGGAGGAAATTGATGCTTCCTATGTGGTGGGTTGCGATGGATCGCGTAGTGCTGTTCGGCAAGCTGCTGGTTTGGAGTTTAACGGGGGAGGATATGGCCAGAGCTGGCTGTTGGCGGATGTCGTTTTGGATCCAGCACTAGATCCGAACTGGCTACATGGGTTTACTTCGATCGATGGGCCGATTTTCTTCTTTCCCTTACCGAACCATATCTGGCGGATTGTGCTAATGCGGAAACGGGGAGAGATTGCAACAACTGAAGTCTCCATGAATGAAATAGTGGAGACCCTAAATAAAAATCACCTCGGCCATCTTCGGGCCAGGGATCCTTCTTGGTTAGCTGGATTTGGCATCCAGCACCGAAGGACGGTGCATATACGAATGGGGCGGGTGTTTCTATGTGGAGATGCGGCTCATGTTCATAGTCCAGCCGGTGGGCAGGGGATGAATATGGGACTGGGTGATGCCTTCAATCTTGGGTGGAAGTTGGCTCATGTAATTCATGGAAATTCGCGAGAGGAGATTTTGGATAGCTACGAAGCGGAGCGGATGCCAGTGATTGATGGAGTCATGAGGATGACGGATCAGATAACGAAGCTGATCACTGCGACGGATGGTCCACGGGTATGGATACGTGAATGGATTTTGCCGATTGTGTCAAAGATGGGTTTTGCGGCGAAGATGGCCATGCGGTTGAGTCAGCTTTCGCTGGGGTATCCGCATAGTTCCATCGTTCTTCCTGGAAGGGTAACAGCGGGAGCTAAGCCTGGGGAGAGGTTGCCCCCGCTATCGTTTTTAGACTTGGCGACAAAGCGAGCGAGCAGGACACCTGATCTTTTCGGGAAGGGTAAGATTGTCTTTTTGGTCATGCCAGATTTAGGAATTGGATCGGAAGGAATGCGCGAGGTTATGGATCGAAGGCCGGATTTAATCGATTGGCAGTGGATGATAAATAAAGGGGCAGGGAAGCCAGCGGAAGCGAGGAGTGGCGAGTTGGTCTGGGTCGATGAGGATGGGAAAGTTCGTGAGGAGCTTGGGGTGGAGGATCATCCGAGTTTTGCGATGCTGCGCCCGGACGGAATTGTTATGGCTCGTGGGGAACTATGTGAAACCCAGCTCATGCAGGTTTTTCTATGTCGGGTCTTTGGGGGTTCTGTTACGGGCAGGTTTCCGTCGTGATGTTTGTTAGTAATGAGAGGATTTTACGGCCGAGCTGGGATAAGGTGTGAAACACATTTCGTCCGATTGGTTTTTTTCGGACTAGTCCGGCACGGCAGAGACGGTGGAGGTGTTCGCATGCGGTTTGATTTGCGATCCCGATGCCATCGCGAACCTCGTAGAGAGTGAGACCAGGCTGTTGGGCGAGGAGTTGGAGGATTTGGATGCGGCGGTGGTTGGCCACGCCCTTCATAATCCGCTCTCCGATGTTGTACTGTTTTTTGTTCATGGGGGATTTAACTGGCCAAATGAGGAGAAGTTGCGGTCATTAGGCGATTTATTTTCACTTAGTGGTGGAAATCTTTTGGGCGGTCTGCGTTCAAGTAGGCAGGTTCTTGATACTGGACTAAGCGGAATCGGAAAAGCTTGGCCCAAGTATGCCCAACTGGGCTTTCAATCCCACATTCCCAAGAATGTAGGAATGAGGATAGGGGAGCGGCGGGGGAGGGGTTAAGGGATTGAGAGCGGGGGTGAGGGCGTTATAGGATTAAGGGCGGTGAAGTGGAAGTAGAGGATCCTCCCACATTCCCAAGAATGTGAGAATGACGATGGGGGGCGGAGAAGAGGGCAACAGATTGAGGGCGGTGAAATGGGAGCGGAGGACCCCTCTATATTCCCAAGGATGTAAGAATGTTGAGGAAATAGTAACAGAGGAAGAGAGAAGAGCAGTTTATGAGCAGATAAATTCCATAAAGACTCGGTTTTTGAGTGAATATGGAATCAAGGCTGGTAACGATTTAGTTTTCCGAATGGGAGATTTTTTAAATACCCTGAAGCAGTTGCTGATCAGCCATTTCCTGCTGAAGTCTTTTCTTGGCTTCACTCGCCTGCTGTTTTCGGAGGGTGGCAATTTCCGTTTCAGCCATTTGGGTGAAGTCATCCCAGGCCTTGGCGCGTACTTCGATTCCGCTCCAAATCAGTAACTGGCTTTGTAGGGGGACAGCTTGGTTTAAGTTGATACTCGGTGCGGTTTCTCTGAATTCCGCCAGCGCCGCCTGGTCTTTTCTTTTCCAAAAGGTGCTATTGTTTGGCTTCCCTGATGAAGATGGGTCCCATCCAGAACCCTGTGCATTGACCTCAAGAATAAAGCGAACTTGGGCCTCGTTGAGGCCGCGAGAAGTTTGAGATTTCTCTCGCTCAAGAAAATAGAACTCCCGGCAGCTTTTGCCATCGAGAAATGTTACTTCAATCAGGGCGCCATCTTGATTCCCAGTAATTTGGTAGACTCGTGTGGATGCACGTTCCTGAAGCTTCTTTGGCATGTTGGCGTCTTGGGGCACGGATCGTTGTGGCTCACCAAACCGCTTCTCGATGGCGATTTCTGATTCGCCTAAGCGGGCGAGGGCTTGATTGGATAAGAAAAGACACAATAAGATTAAAAACCCAATCCAATCGCAGACGCGGATTTGGCTCCATACAAATGAAAATCCAAAGCGGTTTGGTACAAGCTCTAAAATGCGTTCCATAAGTCGATTCAATCCGAACTCTCGGCGGGGTCAATCGTTAAGGCGTACTATACGGTGAAAGCTCGTCAATCCTGTTTTCGCAAGTCGGAGTGTCGTTTTCAAACTCTGATGGCAAGGATCCAAGGGTGGTGATGAGGCCACATGGAAGACGCTCCGGCATTCCCAAGAATGTAGGAATGACGATGGCGGAGGGGCACGGAAGGAGTTAAGGGATTGAGGGTGGTGGTGAAGTGGGATTGCAGGACCCTCCCACATTCCCAAGAATGTAGGAATGAGGATGGAGAAGCAGCGGGGAAGGGGTGAATGTCTTCCAATCGTAGAAGTAAGGGTGGTTAAGAGTTGGAGGAGACAGACAAGCTTGTTGCGGTGCTGGTTTAGCCAAGTGGCCTTTAGGGGTTGAGGTGAGTTTCTGCACTTCCCACGCAAAGTAGAAAAAGTAGCAAAGGAGGAGGTTGAGTTTCGACCTGAGGCGGTGGAAGATGGCGCCTGTCTGGGTCGGGTCCATAGCTCAACGGTTAGAGCAGGGGACTCATAATCCCTTGGTTGAAGGTTCAAATCCTTCTGGACCCAATCTTTTCCATTGCTGAAGCAATCGGCAAACTTGCGGCCCACCCTCTGGGTGCCCAAGCCATTCACGGGTTATGGACAAGGGACGCGAGAAAATCAAAAAAATCAAAGGTCATGGGAGGCGGAAGGGAGTGAAATATGAGTATGCGCCCTACTTTGCCTCTTGGTTTTTTTTTGATGATGCTTTTCATCTCGCCGATGTCAGCCCAAGAGAGTGCCACTGCCATGAATAACGCTCAGCAAGGGCTTGCTGATACTTCCTGGCCGAAAAAGCCTGGGAATCAGATCAGCCCACTTTCGGGCAGGATGAAAGATGTGAAGCAGATCGACCAAAAGGTGTATGCCAGTGGCAAGGAATTTAAGAGCGGCCGACTTTATGAAGATCGTAGGGAATCAGGTATGGCTTCGGTCCCGATGTGGGATCGATCCGGATCAGTCCTGGCAAATAAAGAATCATCCCTAGGCACTCAAGGCACCTCATCTTGGGATCAGACCGAAAACACCAGTTTTGTTCAAGGGAGGAGGTCCTCTTTGCAAGCGAGGGAGAATCTAGAGCAGAAGGAGATTGCCCAAAAAGACAGTGGAGATTGGACGTCTCGAGCAAGTCGTGCCTTTCAGAATGAGGATGGCACTAAGCAGATGTATCAAGGTCGCTTGCTTCGCGTTCGAGAAAGAGTGGCGCAGGACGATCCGAATATGAGGAGAGATCTAGGGGAGGGAAAAAAAGAGATGTATAGTCCCGCCGAGGTGAAGAAAATATTGGAAGGCCAGCCCGTCCCGATCGATCCGTTACAAAAGGCGCCGGTGAAGGTTCCGATTAAGGCTGAATCTCCAATGGCATCACTGCCTTCACCTCAGGGTAATTAACGAGGCTGGCGGTGATGGTGGCTTCGCCCTGGGGAACTTTTCCGCGCAAAGCTTGGAAGGGTATTTTGAGCTGATAATTTAAACGTTCTCCTGCATTGACGTAGCTGTAGCCAGGTTCGGTAGCGAATTCAAAGTCCTCTGACCAAGTGTAGATCGTCTTTCCTTCTGCGTCGCGGATGACTGCGTCCATGCGTTGGGAGGTTGGAAAATAAAGGGTGGAGCCTTTATCGGAAGCGTTGACCAAAGTGAACTTGATGGTGATCTCGTCGGACGGTTGCGGATCACGGATTCGTGTGAGGGTCAGTTGCGCAGGGGTGATTTCCAGCTTGGTTTTGTAGGATTCGAGGTTGAGTTCATTGGCCCCTTCAAATCGTTTTTTCGAGCCCTGCATGAAAAGACCACCTTTGATCAGGCCAGGAGAAGACAGGAACTTGTCGGGTTGACTGGTGCGCGCGGAGGCATCAGAGATGTCGGCAGCCTTTATTTTCTCTACCACGCAAGCGAGGAAAAGTAGCGCGAAAAGCAGGTAAGTGCGGTTAAGCATGTCGTGAACTACTTTATGGGTTTTGGCGAAAATGACAAATCGGGCTGTCGTCTTCGCCCTATTGCGATATCTTTGGCTGATGAATAGTGCGAGGAGATTTTTGCCCATCCTTGCGGGCTTATTCCTTTGGGTTGGGGCGGCGCCAAAGCCGCCCGTATTGTTTCGAGTTCACCTTCAGGCGCCAGAGGGGACGAAGGGTCAGGTATCTGTTCCAGTGACGCTTTTTAATCCAGCGGAGACGATCTCGATTCAGACGATTCCTGAGGTTTCGGAGAAGGAAGTGCGGAAGGTGTCGACGCGAGTGGATGGATCGATCTTGGTTGAATTTACGGATTTTGGGCAGACGAAGTTGGAAGTGGGGACAAGCACGGGGCGGGGGCTTATTCTGGTGGTAATTATCAATGGACGGGTGGTCTATGCGCCTCGAATCGATACGGTGCTGACGAACGGGTGCCTGCTTTTGCCTCCAGGATCGATTACTCTGGAGGAGATGGCGCAGATGAATGGGGATGTTGAGCATGCGAAGGAGCAAAGGTTAAAAGATTTACCGCGATAGTCTCACATCCACGTCTTCCGCAACTTATTCGCCACTCGCTCAATTGCATGGGAGAAATTTCTGGACGCGGTCGTGCAGTGAGGCAATTGATGGGAGGTGAACTTGTTTTTTGTCTTGTTGATTACCTTCATCTTGGTCGGGGCATATCCTAGCAGGGCGGCGACACAGGCCGGCGTTTCGGGGGCGTCAGATCAAGCTTCGTCGAGGGATGACAGTCAACGGGTAATGGGCGGGATGCCCACTCGAGCGGAGCTCAAGATTCGCCGTGCCCGTGCGACGAACGCGCCCGTTGCTTTTTCGATTAACGAGAAGACCGAGAGGTTAGAAGCTCGAGACATCGATGGTGCTTTGATCGAAGAGTATTCTGCTGGAGCGGTCGGCCACATCCTTGACGTTGGTGGGTACGAGTTGAAGGTAAGTTTTGGGAGGGACGAGCATAGGCGGCTTTCTCTTTTGCTTCGTCCAGGACCAGCCCAAGCCATGCCGGTCCAGGTTTCGGTTTTCCAGCGTAGGCTGATCTTGCCCCCAGGAACGAGCGTCTCCGCATTTTTAGAGGAAGATGGGATGGTAACGATCGAACCTTGTTTGACGGGCACGATCTATTACTTGGATACCCAACCTACGGCGGTAGATGTTTCGGAGGACAAGGTTAAGTTGTTGGCTTCGAAGAATCTGGTGCGAATTGGGCGGGATGTGGAGCAGGGGAAACTCCCTGATGATGAGATGGTCGATGCCGTGGTGGAAGGTAAGATGGAGACAGAAGAAAAACAGACCCCGAAGAATAATGCAGGGTTGGCGGTGGGCGGTTGGTTGCAAAATGCGGGGGTTTCCTTGATGGGGTTACCCAATGCGCAGACTACTCCGCCCGCGACGGTGGTGAAGGTGGCCTCGGGAACTCCCGAGCTTTCTGCTCCCGCCGGCCAAAGTCTCACCCCTAATTTCGATCCTAGTCCCGTGGTCACGGGCAAGAATGTCCCCAGCCAACAGGTGACCCAAAATGTGAAGGTTATCGCATTACGAGGTGATTTAGGGGAGGCGACCCTTTCGAGAAAACCCTTT
Organism: Verrucomicrobia subdivision 6 bacterium; assembly: GCA_945876115.1. Taxonomy (GTDB): domain Bacteria; phylum Verrucomicrobiota; class Verrucomicrobiia; order Methylacidiphilales; family Verrucolacustridaceae; genus Verrucolacustris. The sequence continues at coordinate 21,984 of CAMCNF010000004.1, forward strand.
ATTTATGAGGAGGGAGATAGAATGGATCTGGCGAAGGCAAGTAAGCAAGGATTGGCACCACGGCCTTTGGAAAATCCTGAAATGGTTTCTGGTGCACCTGCGGAGACGCTCAACCAGAAGCCACCTGGAGATGCGGCGGGCAATGCGGTAGTGCGGGCGGTCCGCTCGTTCCTGGGCATGCCCGAGGCTAAAACGGTGCAGGCGGAGGCGGACAAGCTTTCGGGAAAAGCAGAGTAAGCGACGCATAAACCGAGTAAACGGGTCCTGTGCTTTTTTGCAAAAGAAGTGTTATGCAGTAGTTTTTTTAACGGTCTCAATGTGGAGATGTGCATCTACAATTAATTTATCATTTTCTATGAGTTGACTTATCAGATTACGCGCCTTAATTATGAATTGTGAGACGCCCGCTACTTATCGCGCTAGTTTTTTCGGGTGCGCTCGTTTTGGTTGTTTCCGTGATTGTAATTTCGTCGAATCATTATCCCGAAGTAATTAAGAAAGTGGTCGAGAAATCCGACCCACAAATTTTCACTAAAGAAGATTTCGAAATTAAGTCTTTCTCTGCTCAGCAAAACAAACCCTTAAGTCAGGGACTTTTCTCGATTGAGGTATTGCCATCTGCCTCGCTTGTTGGATTGAGTAAAAAAGCTCAAACGAAACATGATTCCTCGGTTCCGTCTAGGAATGTGTACAGGCGAGCTATCTTTAAGTTATCTTCCGCCCAACATCTTAGAAGTCTCAGCGTGGGTTCTCCTGTTACTCTTCCGCTCTTTGATGGCGTTGTTGCTCAAGGTCACGTTGTTTTAAATCGCGATGCATCCGCAGGAGAGCCTGCTGCTATTTCAGGTAAAATAGAGGCTCCTTTTGTCGGATCGTTTGCCATTGTGGAGGATCCAGCTCTAGGTCTGATGGGCTTTGTTTTGCCAGAGCAGGGCGAGACTGCTTACGAGATAGAACCTGGAAACGGTAGTGAGGTTTATTTTGACGAAATTCCCAAAGGCGAGCTTGTCTGTAGCCCCTATCCCGCCCATCCAACCTTTCGCCCTGCCCAGCGGGTGGCGATTACCGCAAAAACCCAAACAGCCCGCGCGCAAGCGGCCGTGCCTGCTCTGAGAAGTAGGGCTAATGCCAAAGGAATTTTGTACTTGGATTTTGATGGTGCCGTCGTGACCGATCCTTTTTGGGCAAACGGGGCCACAATCAACGCTTTGCCCTCTGGGTTATCCAATGAAAAAATAACGGAGATATGGAAAGTGATCACGGAGGATTTTCGCTCCTTCGATCTCAATGTCACTACGGTAGAGTCGGATTACAACAACGGAAAAATTGGTTCACGGATGCGATGTATCTTTACCCCTACAACCGATGCCGCTCCCTCTGCGGGTGGAGTTGCCTACCTTGGATCTTTTAAGTGGTCTGGGACCACCCCTTGCTGGACCTTTAACGGAACAGGTTCCTCTGCGACAAGGACCACCGCAGTTCACGTCGCCTCGATGACCGGTTCGCATGAATTTGGCCACACTTTTAACTTAAGGCACGATGGCGACACCTCGCAAACGGGGTCGAGTGGAGTTTATTATGCGGGTCACGGCACGGGGGTCACGAGTTGGGGCCCCATCATGGGAGCTCCTTTCACGGCGAGTGTCATCCAGTGGAGCAAAGGCCAGTATCTGAACGCCAACAATACGGAAGACGACTTAGCCATTATTTCAGGCACTTTTTTTGGTGTGGGCTATTTGATCGATGACTACGCCAGCACCACATCACTGGCGCAAAATATACCGCAATCGTCGCGAGGCACGATTTCAGTCGCGGGAATCATTGAGCAGAACACCGATAGTGACGTTTTCCGTTTGGATTGCGGGAAGGGAAATATTACGGTTTCTGCGCTCGGAGCTTCTCCGGAGCCAAATTTAGATATCCAACTCGCTCTTTTAAACAGCTCAGGCACAATCATCGCGTCGGCCAACCCCACCGGCACGCTGGCCGCCTCCCTCACCGCCTCACTGACTCAAGGAATTTACTATTTAAAAGTCTTTCCTGGTTCAGAGCCAGACGGATCGACTGTGGGGTATACCACCTATGGAAGTATTGGCTCTTACACATTATCGGGCACTTTTCCGTCCAACGTTGGGTACGCCGACAACTTTGCCGAAGCATCCTCCATTCCTTCAACGAGCTCTTTCACATTGAATGCCTCCTCCTCTCTGGCAACGCGGGAAACAAGCGAGCCCGCCCACGCCGGCCAGACCGCGACGAAAAGCCTCTGGTGGAAATGGATCGCAATCGGGAACGGGCGTTTGCAGGTGAACACGAAGGGCAGCTCTTTTGATACGGTTCTGGCGGTTTATACGGGGTCTTCTTTAGCGGCTTTAACGCCGGTTACTTCGAACGACAACTTCGCCACGTCTGTGAAATATAGTCAGGTGGATTTCACCACCTCACGGGGCACGACTTACTACTTCGCGGTGGACGGCAAAAGCGGAGCATCTGGGGCTATTACTTTAACCGGTGCAGGCACATCTTTAGCAGGACCAAGCAACGACAATTTCACCAGTGCCACATCTGTTTCAGGTGGTACTTGGACAATCTCGGGAAGTAATTTTAATGCGACTCGGGAGACGGACGAGCAGAATCACGGGGCGACCAGCGGGTACTCCTCCGTATGGTTTTCCTGGAGCCCAACCGTTTCGGGTCTTTACACCTTGTCCACGTCTGGATCTGGCTTTGACACCCTCTTGGGAGTTTATACAGGAACCGATTTCTCTTCCCTGACCCAAGTGACTGTCAACAATAACAGCAAGACAGGGGTCACTTGGAGCAAAGTTCGTTTTACAGCGACAGCTGGTACCACCTATTACATCGCGGTCGATGGCTCCAATAAGAGCTCAGGGAGATATTCTCTCAAGATCTCCAAATAAAAAGAGGGTTTCTTTTTCGAAAGTCTCCCTGTCTGGTTGCGGGCGTTTCATGCCAGAATTGGATGATTTTTCCAGGCAAGGCAAACCTTTCTTATGCCTTGAATCACCGTGTTTCGATCGCCCTAAATACACTTAAAAATAATTAGAATTTCTTCTAACTACTATCAACCTATTGACAAACTGACTACTTGCGCAAAGTTAATTTTTGTGAACTTGTTGACGCCAATCAAAACTGCCTGTAGTCCTAGCGTACCGATGAGGCGCAAGATGTGGTGGTTAAAACGGTCTTCCTTTCCGCACCTTTGTGCTCGCTACCTAATGCTCCTCTGTACAGTGGGATTTGTTCTGCTTCCCACCTCTTACGTTTGGGCCAATCCAGCAGGGGAAGCGGTCGTCGGCGGAGCAGCCTCGTTTCAGAGGGATGGAAATAAATTAACCGTCAATCAGGCGACCGATCGGCTCGCGGTCAACTGGCAGAGCTTCAACATCGGAGCGGGTGAGACCACTCACTTTAATATGCCTAGCTCTACCTCCGCCGCGCTGAATCGCGTCATCGGTGGAAATCCCTCCTCGATCTACGGATCTCTCAGCGCGAACGGCATACTGTATCTGATCAATCCCAGCGGGATCTTGGTGGGACCTGGGGGCACGGTGAATGCGGCATCTTTCATGGCGTCGACCCTCGATGTCAGCACGGAACAGTTTATGAATGCCAAAAGTGGGGTAGGCATGAACTTTTACGGCTCTTCAGGGGAATCGATTATCAACCAAGGCAACATCACCGCAGAAAAGGGAGACGTCTTCCTCATCGCCCAGAAAGTAGAAAACCGGGGAACGATCAACGCGGCCAACGGAACTGCGGGGATGGTGGGTTCGGGACAGAACACCGATGTGATGGTGCATGAGGTCGGGGGAAAAGGTTTTGCCATTCGGGTTGCTCAACTTCAGGGAGAAGCCGCCACGGGATCGAATCGGGATCTTCCCGATGGGGAGGAGCTGCTGAATGAGGGTTCGATCAACGCGGCCCAGGCGGAGTTGAATGCCTCGGGGAACGTTTACGCATTAGCGATCAGGAACAGCGGAACGATTCGGGCTAAGGCGGTGGTGGCGAATGCGGATGGGACGGTTCGGCTGGACGGTGGCTTGGGCGATGTGATGAACACCGGGACAATGATCGCAAAGAATGTGGGCAACGATGCGACGGCGGCAGGTGGGAAGATTGATGTAGCGGGACAAAACATTACCGCCTCGGTTGAATCGATCATCACAGCGGCGGGAGGAGAGCAGGGTGGGAATGGTGGCAGTGTGAAGATCGATTCTCAGGATACGACGATTCTTCAGGGTAAGGTGGATGTGACAGCTGCTTCCGAAGGTGCCAAGGGTGGAAAGGTACAACTGTTGGGTGAGAGGGTGGGAATGTTCGAAGGTGCGAAGGTGGATGCGAGCGGCGGAGCGGGCGGTGGAACGGTTTTGGTGGGTGGGGATTATCTGGGCGGGCAGACCCCCTCGGCGGATTTGAAGGATATGGCGAAACAAGAAGCGGAACCGGTGAAGAATGCGAAGGCGGTGGTAATGGCGGATACGGCGGAGATCAAAGCGGATGCGACGGTGAACGGGGATGGTGGCAAGGTGGTTCTTTGGTCGGGTGGGTACACGGGGTTTTATGGTAAAATTTTTTCTCGGGGTGGAGCTAAGGGTGGCTACGGCGGGTTTGTGGAAACTTCTAGCCACCAGAACCTGCAGGCATTTGGTACCGCCGATGCTTCAGCTCCCAAGGGTAAGGCCGGGCAGTGGCTTCTGGACCCTTACGATATCGTGATCGGAACGACTGACAGCGGAATAACAGGAAACCCAAGTTTTACGGCGAATGGGAACGCCGATCCAGCTATTGTCAGTGCGGCAACGATCAATACCGCATTGAATGGCGGGACTAGCGTGACGGTGACAACCGTCAGCGGCGGCGGAACAAATGCCACGGGCACCGGCGCGATCACGGTATCTTCATCCATTAGCAAGACGACTGGTGCTGCAGCCAGCTTTACTCTTAATTCGATCTCGACCATTAAGGGAGGCGGTAACATCACTTCGTCAAGTGGTGCTCTCTCTGTTTTCATGAACAGCGATGCAGACAACACCTACAGTGGGAACATTACCACCTTAAACGGGGCGGTGCAGGTTGTCAGCAGCGGAGGTTCAGTCAAGTTGACTGGCGGTATCATCAACGCTGGAACAGGAACAATCTCATTAAGCACGACCGGCTCAGGAGATATCGTTTTAGACTCAGACCTCACTTCCTCTAGCTCGGTTACCTTAAATTCCATATCGGGAGAAATTACCATAGGTGCAAATATTGACGTTTCCTCGGCCACCACGCTTGTCGGACCGGGACAAGTCAGCTTAAATGCTTCCACTGGTATATCTCGTGGAAGCGGTGGTGTTATTACGCTGCCAGCATTCCAGACTGCTAATTTTGCTGCCTTGAGCTTCAATACAGGTGGCGATGTCTCGATTGTTGTTGCCACGGGTGCGGAGCTTGCGGTGGGAGATCCCGGCCCTGCAATTTCTGGTGTGAGTACCAGCGGTAAGGTGACCTTGCGCAATGTGGGCCTAGCCTTATCCACACTCGACCTTCATGGAATACAAACCACGGCAGGTTTTGATTTAAGCGGCGGGTTAGGCACAACGATCCTCACCGGGCAAATATTTGATACCGGAGGGTCCGATAGTTATATCCGATCTGGGGAAGTAACAGCTGGTATTATCGTTCCGAATTCCACCACCCGGCTTTTTCCGAAGGTGGTGAGCCCTGGCTCCATTACCTTTGCTGGGGTGGTAACCCTTAACGCCTATGACGCCACGAATCTCCGGGAGACGGGTTTGACGGTCATCCAGGGCGACGGAATTAATTTCTTTCAAGCCATCAATGACGGTTCCATAGCGGTTGATCCTAATTTTCTACTCCCACTATCGCCTGGCGTTCCCCCAGGGGTCAAAGTGATTCAACCAACCCAGAACGAGCAGCTACTATTGCTCAACGCTGGGGTGACTGCCTTCCAGCCCGAAGCCTTTGTGGGGACGGCCCGGGCAATCACCTCAAATCAAGCCACCATTAAATATCTTAGCCTTGGGCCGCTTCTTTCTTTCCGGCAAGAGAATGGAAGTATTGACTTTCAGCAACCGGCCACAGCCATCCAGCCTTCTGCGCCGACCTTAGGAAACGTGGATCGGCCAACAATCTACTCTTTAGGATCGGTCACATTCGACAGTGCGAACATAAGAATATTTGAAAATACTTACATCACCTCGGCGGCGGATGTCTACTTTGGTGGCACGGTCGATGCGAATTTTTTGGATACGGCGGGTGTATTCAATGTCAACACGATCAATGCTGGTGGCCAAGTAATTTTTGATGGAGTCGTTGGTGGCATTGTGCCGTTGGGTGGGTTAGTGGTTTCAACTTCGGGAGGAGATGATTATCAGATTAATATTAATGCTGGGGCCGTAACGTTTGCCGGAAAAAACCCTGTTAAATCGGGTGCCCTTGGCCAGATCGATCTCGATTCCAGTGGATCGATTGTTTTGGCTGGAAATATCAATTCGACCGGTGGTGCTAATACTATTGGCGGAGACTTTACTTTCACAACTGCTGAGAATGCACTCCAAAACATTCAACTTGGGGCAAACCTTGTCACCCGTGGAGGAACGATTACTTTTAACAGCCCACTATTTGTTGCCGCCGCCTCTAGTATCGATAATACGCTGGCCGATAAGACTGGGGCCATTACTTTCGGTTCCGATTCGACCGATTCGGTATTTCTAGAAAGTAGTTTGGCTCTAGCTTCGGGCGGGGACGTGACATTCAAAGGAGACCTAAATGGTTCTGGGATTGCGACCATTACCGTAGCGAACGGGCAAAATCTTACTTTGGAAGGAGGCATTGGAAACACCACCCCTCTGGGAGGCTTTACCGTTTCAGCGGGCTCTGGAGATGTGTACCTTTCGAACAACATTTCAACGAGAGGAGGTGTAGTTAGCTTTGGCATGAGAGTCCGCTTAGCGGACGATGTATCGATTGACACTACGCTGCTAAACAGTGCAACTGGGAGCACCATCGAATTTTTGCAAGGCATGATCGGTAAGGAAACGCAAGCTGGCTCTTTTGAGAGCGGTATCCGTTACTTGATCACATCTTTAGAGGGTACTGATTTCGGTGCAATTGGAGCCCCAACAAAAACCGTTGGGAATTTTAGTTTTGGGCTAGAATACATCATAACCAATTTAGGCACGACAACTCAGCCGCAATGGAACACCATCGCTAAGACCTCGGATGTGACCTACGCGGTGGGAGATGCATTCACCGCCTATGAATCTGGCGAGAATAAGGGCAATGGATCCACCTTTCTAACAAATTTCATAGCTACGGGGGCAGGGACTGGCGGTGGAAAAGCAGATCAGCTTCGCGACGTTATTGTAAATGGTGGAATTTTAGGCAGAGTTGGATTTGGCGCATCAGCTCAGGACACGAGTTTCAGTGCAAAGATTAATTCCCTGACCGTTTTGAATGCGGGGACGTTTTCAGTCACCAGCGCTCTCATAGGATTCGGCGCTAATTCGGATGGATACGCCTTGGACGTACTACCCGAGCTCGCTGCGGCTGTAGCCGGCGGTAATAATATTCTACAGTCTAATGGCATTGGGAATATTATTCTCCGCAGCGGAATCAATACCTCTTTTCTGACGGCTGAAGCCGGTGATGTGACGATATACTCTTATGGAGAAGGCAATGTTGAGATAGCAGGTTCTGTGGCAATGGATGGCGGTTCAAATCTTTTAAACACTATCGGTTTTGATGGTGGCACTTTGAAGGTCGTAACCCAAACCAGCTTTGTTATGCCAAACTCAATCAGCAGTACAGGTGGCACCGGATCTTTTATAGACGGTAAGGCCGGAAATGTATTTATTGATAATAGCTTGAGCAGTACCGCCGATATTTCGTTTAGTATGGGTGTTTTGGATGTGATTGAGGATTCGCAATATACCTTACTGGCAGGAAATAACTTTTATTTAGCCCAGTATGATGCGGGTGCGGATGCGATCACCGGCGGTGTTGTGCTACAATTAAACCGAACTGCACAGGGAGCCAACTTTGCCTTGGCTTCACGTGGTTCTGTTACCATAGGGTTCGGCGGAAATAACCCAGATGGGTATTTTTATGCACCTGGTGGTAGTGCAATCTTATCCTATGGCGGTGAGATTAACATTTCCCGTCTAAGCCTTGGTGCTGCACCTGTCTACGTTAAAGAGGATGGAGATTTTCAGAAGGGCGGAGTAAATATCTATGGTCAACTCTTCACGACCGTAAATGAATTGGCGGCTGGAGCTATTAATATCAATGGTGCTATTATCAATGAGAGGGGGGACCTTGTTGATGGGCTAGACGGGGTTGTCACGATACAGTCAGCTAACACTAGGGGGGGTGAGGCAGCGACAGATACAGTAGTGGGATTGTCGGGTGGATCTGTAAATGTTAGTGGAACAACGGTCGAGATTATTTCGCAGATTAACACTAGCGGTGGCGACTCACTAGACGGAGGTACAGATAGTTTGGGTATCGGAGGCTCTGCGGGGAGTATTACTATTAAGGGAACTACAATCAAATTGGTGCGAAGTTTGACTGCTAAAGGGGGCCGAGGTATTTCACAACTGGCGGGATTTGGCGGTGGTGGTGGTGCTGTCACATTAGATGGAATTATAACCCTAGATAGTGGAAATAGCAGTTTGAGCTCGATTACAATCGATTCATCGGGTGGTTTGGGTCTCGGAACGGGAAATTCCGGACGTGGAGGAAACATCATTGTCTTGGGCCCACTGAGTGGGACGCCAACAACCTCGAACACGCTGCAGCTTACTCATGGTTCAGGCACAGTGACGTTGGCTGCCGTCACACTGGCTGAGCTGATCACGGCGGATCCTGCGGGGGTGGCAGGGGATAGTACAGGGGCTGTAACCATCAATGGCGCACTGAGCTTAACTACGTTAACTACACAGGGTTTCGGCTACTCCTTAAGTATTTTGGGCGGGGGAACGATCGAAAACCGGGTTACTTTTCTCAATACTGGTACCACAACGATCGGGGCGGCTGGGGTGACGACCACTTTCACGGACGGGTTTGATGCACTCAACGGAGCAACTAAACCCTCGACCCTAAATTTGGGTGGAACGATCAACACGGTGACAGCAACGACGGGCTCCATGTTGGCGGACACGACGGTGCTGGTCGCAGATACCACCCTGAACTCTGCGGGAAATATTATGCAATTCGGTTCGTTGGATGGCTTGTTTGGACTGACTCTGGCCGCGGGGGTGGCAACTGGTGCGACGACATTTTCGGGAGCTATCGGTGATACAACGCAGGTTGGTCAAATTACGGTAGCCACCGGGGTGACAGGTTTGGTTAACTTTGCTTCCACCGTCAAGGCCACTGGGATCCAGTCTGTCGCGACATCCCAACTGACCTTTAACAACGATGTCACGTTAAGTAGTTTTGGTGGAGCAACCACCGACCTTGGGGGAACCGTAATACTTAATAATGCGGCTTATGCTGATGATCTGACGGCAGTCCTGAGTTTTCTAGGTGCGGGGGCAAAGACATTTTCGGGAGCTACTACTTTTACAGGTGGGCCGATTGAGCTTGGAGGGTTAGGCGATTACACAGTGAGTGGCACGATGAATGGGGCTCAAAACCTCACATTATCCGGTCTTGGAACCAAAACGTTTACCGTAATTGTAGGGGGGACGACGGCCCTGGGAACAGGCACGGGAGCAGCAATCTCGATGTCGGGAGGCAATGTGTTGTTTGGTAGATTGACCACGGCGAGCGGAATTGTCTCATCAGCCAAAGTGACTTTAGCGGGTGTGACGACATTAGCGGCAGGGGATACTGCAAGTAGCCTCACGGGTGATGTCGATTTGCTGGGTGCAACCCTAACTTCAGCGGGCACTGTCGGCTTGGGGGACTCGGCGGCTGATTCGGTCAAGCTGGATGGTACGGTTGTCGTGGACGGCATAGGGGCCGTAAACATCGGCGGAACGGTGACGGATAACGCTGGGTTTACCTCCTTCACTCAGGCAGGAACTGCTGGAAAGATCCGCTTTGATGAGGATGTCACCCTGGATGTTGTTGCTGGATCCATGACTCTGAATGGAAATGTAGGTTTGAGTGAAATGAGCTTTAGTGCGGTGGGAACGGTTACTCTGGGGGACGCCTTGACCGACTCGATTACCCTGGCAAACGCGGCAGTCACTTTGACCGGAGCAGGAACGTTTGCAGTCAATGGAGTGGTTGTCGGAGGTGACCAGGATCTGACCTTGAGCGGCACGGGCGGAAAGACATTTAATGGCGGCCTGAGTGGCTTGGGTACCCTCGCTTTAACTGCTGGAACGGGAACGTTTGGCAGCACCGTATTGGGTGTTGCCTTCAATCAGTCGGGAGGGGTGGCGGTGCTGAATGGAGACGGAACATTTACCGGAGGGAGCACGTTGGGGGGAACCAGTACAACTTTGAACGGGATTACCTTTAGTTCAGGAACTACGGCAGTGACGGGTGTTTTGACTTCGACTGGAGCGACTACGATCACAGGCGGGTTGATCACGCTGAATACAGCGTCGGCTGTGACCTCCAGCTCTGGTGTTCTGACCATGGGAAGTGCAGTTTCGCTCGGACAGGGAACCACCTTGAGTGGGACAGGCGCGTATAAGTTGAGCGGGCCAGTCAATGGGGCCAACGGCCTGACTTTGAGCGGTGCAGGGGCCAAAACCTTTTCTGGGTTAGTCGGTACAGGAACAGCTCTGACCACGGTCACGCAGAACGATGCTTCAGGATTAGTTACTTTTAATGAGAACGTGACGATGTCGGGCGCTGGTGCATTTAACTCAAATCTTGGGCTAGATGGGCTCACTATGACCAGCACGGGATCAACTCTGACGTTCGGCAATGCGGGAACCGACACAGTAGTGATTAGTGGGGCAACTACGATTCAGACCGCTGGTCAGAATATCACTCTTAATTCTGCTACCACTCTCAATGCGGCTCTTACCATGAGTGATTTTGGGGCTGTGGGTGGGACAACAACACTTTCAGGGACTGTGACAGGTAAAAGTTCTAACCTGACGATAACGACAGATAATGTTGTGGTTGAGAATACGATTCAAACGGGGAGTGGTGTGGTTTCGTTGGTTAGGAAGGATGGGGGGGACTTGGAAGTGGGTGGGACTTCTGGATTCCTAGACGCAGCAGAAATAAGTGAAATAAGCACCAGCGGGGGCCTGACGGTGGCTACGGGCGGGGATATCACAATCAACGAGTTGGTGTTGGGAGATACCGACCAGATTACTGGAGCTTTTCGAATGGTGACATCGGGCGGAGACATTAATGTTGCGGAGTCGGTGCAACTGAACGTTTTCAGCGGATCGGCCATTGCTGGTGCCCTTACGGCCACGGGGAGCACATTGACTGACCGTTTGGCGACACAAGACTTTAGGAATTTAATTCTAGGTGTTGGAGGGCTTGAGTATGACGCAGTAAATGGAATGACTTTATCTGGGGTTCAGGTTTCGGGTGATATTGTTGTTACAAGTGTCGATTCAATGACGATCAATGGATCACTAACTTCCGACTCGGGCCTCATTGATTTGGGTGCCGGTGGGAACATCCAAGTGTCTTCTCAGATTACCGCGTCAACTGAAGTTACTATTGAATCAGATGGCTATTTTATTAATTCCTTTAATGGAAATCCATTCCAGAGCGCCAGTACACGGGTTGTGACGTCCGATCTTTTTGGTGCAACTTGGCCTTCGAACGGGGCGGTCCCTGGATTGCAGGTGGTGTACGGGGTGAACAGTATTGGGCAGTTGAGTGCGAATCAAATCGGCGTGTCCACCACCCTTTTGGCTGGGAATGCAGCTCCTTTCATTCTTGAGTTTACAACAGGCACGGGTCAGCCCTACATCCTTGCTCAGCAAGCGGCCATTCCTCCTGTGATGTTGCCTGTTGGGCTAACTGGTGGGAGCGGATTCACCAAGGCGGTTTCCTACAGTCCTGACGAACTCGAGATGATGACACCTGAGGAGCGATCGGCTTACGAAAACCAGCAGAGGCAGTCAGCGGCGCGAGTCATCCTGCAGCGTGAAAATGGGGAGGGGGAAGAAATCGGTGCTCCGATGGAGGGAAGAACTCCTCAAGCAGCCACCCCAGCCGCTCTGGCACCAGTTGCGCCTACGGCACGGGTTCTCTTAGAGGGGAAGCCGCTGGCGGGTGCGAAGTCAGATCAGGAGCGTGGGGATGCCACCAAGATCATCAAGCTTCGTCCCACGCGGGCGGTGGCATTACGATCGGGCTACCATGGGACCAATGTGATGGAAGCTGAGCGTATGGCCGCAGAGGTGAATGTGGGCGCAGCCCCAGTTGTTCAAAACCGCTAACGGTAGGGGAAGCTAGGCCTAGGCTTGGCCTGTTTAAGTCAAAGATTGCTTGTTCTGTCGTAGGAGCGGTATGGAAATTAGGTTTTCGCGAATTCTTCTTTAGTTCTCAACAAGTTGTTCTTGGTAAGAATCTGTTCCTCTTGTCGTCAGACATATATCGGTGAGCATCACAGCCAATGGGGTACGTGTCTAAATTGAGGTCTATAGGTTGGATTCCGCTCTTTTTGGGTGGTGTTGCATTCGGACAGAACGACAACGCCTTTTTGCCCTCGAGAACGCAGCCACCCAGCGTGCAGTACGGACAGCAATTTCAAGACATTGCGCCTAGTCTTCCCACATCAAAACCTGGGACGGTGCAGACGATTCCGAAAGTGGAACCGCCTCAAGGATCTAGTCGTGGCAGAGAGTCGATTATTACAGCGGAGTTAAAAGGCTTAGTTTTTGTAGAGACGGAAGAGCAGATTAAGGTGGATGGGGTTCCAGGAGTTACTGGGGTGATTTCAAGCTCTGACTTATTGAATAAGGCGGAATTTACGGAAAAGATGCAAAAGTTTTTTGGTAAGCCAGTGACTTTAGGTGGATTGGATGAGATCACGAAAGAGGTGATCAACTATTTTCGTGAGCAAGGATTTCCAGTGGTCAACGTGGTCGTCCCCCAGCAAAACGTAAAGGATGGGGTGATTCAGATTTTGGCGATCGAGGCAAGAGTGGGGCGGGTTAAAGTGGAGGGCGCGCGTTGGTTCCGTCCTGACAATATCCGTGCGGAGGTGGGGTTGCGGGAAGGGGACAAGATCGATGCGAATCAATTGCAAGATGACGTGGGTTGGTTGAATACCAATCCGTTTCGAACCTCCGATCTGATCTTTGAACCTGGGGAGAAAGAGGGAACAACCGATCTTGTGATCCAGACGAAGGATCGGCTGCCTTTGCGCGTCTACACAACCTTCGATGATTACGGCATCGATCTGACGGGAAAGAATCGGCAATCGCTAGGTTTCAACGTGGGCAATCTGTTCAGTTTGGATCATCAGGCAGGTTTCCAGTACACCACAGCTTGGAAGGATATCTTCAACTCGATGAACGCCTACTCAGGTTCGTATTCCATCCCCTTTCCTTGGCGTAACAGCATGACGATTTATGGTAGCTATACAAAGTCGGACGCCACCCTTACCGATGGGCAGAATCTGCAGGGGGATAGTTGGCAGATCAGTGAGCGCTATAATGTTCCGTTGCCTTCGTTTGGTCCGCTCAGCCACTCGTTCTTTGCCGGGACCGATTTCAAGCAGTCGAAGAACGCGCTGATCATATTCGGAACAAATATTGGGGCTGGAGCGAATAGTGGATTGGCCCCCTTCAGCATTTTTCAGCTGACGGCGGGCTATGACGCCACGGTGCAAGATGATTGGGGGTTAACTTCTGGCGAGGCGGCGGTCTACTACAGTCCAGGGGGGGTTGGTGGATGGAATAATCAGAACCAGTTCAGTCAGGTGGTGCAGAATGCCAACGACAACTATGTCTATGGAAAATTTAATCTAAATCGTACTTTTATTCTTCCATATAAATTTACGATTTCGGGCAACTTTAATGCTCAGCTTGCCTCCACCCCCATGATGCCTACCGAGCAGTACGGGATCGGTGGTTACAACACAGTTCGAGGATACGACGAGCGATCTGCCAACGGGGATCAGGGGTATATCGTGAATGTTGAGTTGAGAACACCGCCTGGAAGCATCTTTAAGATGTTTGGGAATCAATCGGTGGATGATTCTCTTCAATTTATTGGCTTTTTCGATTACGGCTTTACCCAGGACATTCAGTCGCCTGCGGGGACTTTAGAGCAAACTGTCTACCTAATGAGTATTGGCCCTGGTATAAGGTATAGTATTGATCGTTTTGTTACCGTTCGGTTTGACTGGGGCTTTCAGCTTCATCAAGCACCGATTGGTAGTGTGACGGGTTCACGGGCTGAGTTGAGCGTAACCGTTGCATATTAAACCATATTCACTTTGGGTGTGCCCATAGAATGGGCCTAAGGGAAAGGCTCCTAAAGGTATTTGCCCGGGTTGAGGAGGTTACGGGGGTCGAGGGTGCGTTTGATTTGGGTGTGGAGATGACGGAGTGACGGGGTTGTGGCTACTTTCCACCAAGGTTTTTTGGCGAGGCCGATTCCGTGCTCGCCGCTGATGACGCCGCCCATCTGTAATACGCCACGGAAAAGTTCGTCGAGGATACGGTGCATTCTGCGATCGTCCGGCTTGGTTCCAGCAGGAGCCATCAGGTTGACGTGAATGTTGCCGTCTCCGGCGTGACCAAAGCTGGAAATGGGAACGCCGTGCTTCTTTTGGAGATGCGCGGTTAATCGAAAGAGGTCGACGACTTTACCCCGCGGTACGGTGACGTCTTCATTGAGCTTAACCAGGCCTGTGTCGCGCAGAGCGTAACTAAAGCCCCTGCGAATCTCCCAGATCTTCTCACAGGCTACGTTGCCGTGCGCCGTAACGATCTTAGATGAGGAAGAACGCAGAACCTTGGCTGCAGAGGCGAGGTCGTTTTTCACCGAGGCGAGCTGGCCGTCGAACTCGACGATGAGGATCGAGTTACAGTTGGGGGTGTTGGGAATGACTTTTCGGGCGGCGGCGAGGGTAAAGGAGTCGGCAATCTCCAGGGCGCAGGGGAGAAGTCCAGAACCGAGAATTTTCTGCACCCCAGCTGCGGCTTTGGCAATGGAGCTGAACTCTGCCCGTAGAGATGAACGGGTAGAAGGAAGGGGAATGAGACGTAGGGTGGCTTCGGTGACAATCCCAAGCATCCCTTCCGATCCTGTAAAGAGTCCGATGAGATCGAATCCTGTACGATTCTTGTGGGTGCGCCCGCCAAGACGAACGGTGGTGCCGTCGGTGAGGACGACCTCCAACCCGAGGACATAGTTTCGAGTGACTCCGTATTTTAAGCAGCGAGGGCCACCTGCGTTGGTGGCGATGTTTCCGCCTAAAGTGGATTCCTTGAGGCTGGCGGGATCGGGTGGATAGAAGAGCTTTCGGCGGGTTGCGGTGGAGGCGAGTTTGGCGGTGATAACGCCTGGTTGAACGACGGCAAGGCCATCGGCTGGAGATATCTGCAGAATTCGATTCATTTTCACAAGGGAGAGAACAAGGCCAGCACGGACGGGAACACAACCGCCGACATAGCCACGGCCTGCGCCGCGCGAGGTGACGGGGATACGGTGGCGGTAGGTGAAGGCGAGGATTTTGGATACCTCGGCGGTGTTACGGGGAAAGGCTACGGCGGTGGGCAGGGCAGAGGCCACCCATGCGTCGGAGGAGTTGGCTTGGAGGGTAGCGGGATCGAAGCGGAGAGTGCCTCTGGGCAGAAGCCGGGAAAGGGTTCTGAGATGATTTTTCATTTTCGGCGACGGTCGGCGAGGATGCGGTTCACTTCGCGATCGGTCTGGCGTTTGATAAGGTCTTGGCGTCGATCGCGATGGGTTTTGCCCGTGCCAAGGCCGACGAGGATTTTAAAGCGGCCCCCTTTTAAGTAGCCCTTGAGAGGAACGAGGGCGCGGCTGCCTTTTTTTTCGATCTGCCCAAGAAAGCGGGCGATTTCGGCTCGGTGAAGGAGGAGTTTTCGAGGGCGTTCGGTTTCGAGGTTGGCGCGGTTGCCGTGGCTGTAGGGGGCGATGTGGAAGGAGTAGAGCCAAGCTTCGCCATTTTCGATTTTGCCGTAGGCGTGAGCGAGGTCGCCGCCGCCTGCGCGAAGGGATTTTATTTCAGATCCAGTCAGGACGATGCCTGCTTCGATCGATTCGGAAATGGCGTAGTTAAAGCCGGCTTTTCGGTTCTGGATTTCGATCGTTTTCAGGGGGCGGGACCCCGTGTCAAGGGCAGAGAGGGTTAGGCGGACTTCTTCGCGCGAGTCTTAGCCGCTTTTTTGGCGGTGGTCTCGGCAGGGGTTCCAATGACTTCGTAGCCCAGCTTGCCGTCGGCAACTTCGTGGAGGGCAACATCCATAAAGGTCATCCGAGGGCTGACAGAAATCATGGGGCGATAGCCGAGGCCGAGTTGGCGCACGCGTTTGGAGATCACATTAATTAGGATCTGGGGGCTAGTGACCTTCACAAGGGCACGGTTGACAAGGTCGCTTCTCATAATGATTTGGGAATGGGTTGCATAATGAGTTGAAGCAGGCAGATTGCAAGAAGAAAACGGAGCGTAGCTCAGCCTGGTAGAGTACCAGCTTTGGGAGCTGGCTGTCGTGGGTTCAAATCCCACCGCTCCGATGGTCCGCAAAGCGGACCGAGGAGCGGTAATCCAATCTGCCGGAGGCGAAAGAAGATTAGGCCAGGGGTGGGTGTGCGGGGGCCTCATTTGGTCCCCCTTTGCCCCAAGACCTATGCCAGATCCTTTCCAAGAGTATGAATTGTGCGCTTACGCGCACTGGCATTCACCGCTGTTCAAGTGTCTATCTCCAGAAAGGTTGCCTGGGACAAACGTCCATACCTGTGTTGTATACTTAATCGGGATAGTCCGCGAAGCGGACCTATTGAAAACAGACCTCTGACCCCAATTTTAATAATTCAAGCTCTTCGAGTGTTTATGGTGCGGGGTTTTGAGGGGGGTGAATTCAGTCACCCGGGTAGGAGGCGGGCGACGTCGGAGTGCAGTTCTGAGAGGGCGGTGTCGAGGGTATAGAGTCTGCCTTTTTGGTGACGGGCGATCTGGGCTAGGCGAGCGTCGGTGACCTGTTTTGGGCCTTGAAGATTGTGGTGGGAAATTTTGTTCCAAGGGAGGTTATCTTTCCAGAAGACGTGTCGTGGATGATGGCGAAGAAGAGAGAGGGTATGCCACGCGGCGTGAGCGCAAGGGTCCTGGGCTATCGCCATATGGACACGGAGGAGGGTGCCTTCCGTAATTAGGGTAGTGGCAAAATGTTCTTTACTGGAATGGAACCAAGAACGGGTGCGCGCGTAGTGGAGATGGGAATCGATGAGGAGGGCGCAGAGGACGTTGCCATCTAAAAGGGCGATCAACCGTTTTCCTTATCGATTAGGTAGACATCGTCGGAGGTAAAGGGCCGGCGACCGGTTACTTTTGGGAGGGCAGTAGGATGGGTTGATTTTTCAGAAGGAGGGGGAGGACAAAGAGCACGGCGGAGAAGTTCGTGAAGGGCAGCGTTGAGGGTGGAATCCCGCTCGCGGGCAAGTGATTTAAGGATCCGATAAAGATCTGGCTTGAGGGTGAAAGAAAGGCGCATAACTCGATATTGGTGCACTGGTGTATTGGTGTCAAGTTGTTGAATTTGAAAATTGACCTCTGACCCCAAAATTTTAAATTCGGATTTTAAATA
>CAMCNF010000005.1 GCA_945876115.1 Verrucomicrobia subdivision 6 bacterium
ACCCCCTACTTCAGCCCCAGCATGGGCGAACTCATCTACGGCGACCTCAAATTCCAATCCTCCCTCATCGACGGAATCCCCGCCCCCAGCTCAAGTGGCACCGCCAGCGGCGACAAAATCCCCTACTGGTCCTACTTCACTAAACTGATCACCCCGAAAGAAACCAAAATCGTTAATCTCGGGAGCATGACGAGTGATCCCGATCTCGGCATCTACGGCTGCTGCGCCTCCCTCGCCATCGGCAGCGTCGACAACTCTCGCCGCCTCCTCAAACCTAACGCCGACCAAGACACCACCATCGGCGAAATCCTCACCAGCGATTCCCTCCTAAAACCCAAAACCGTCCTCCATATTTCCGACGGATTGATCCTGCAATTCGCTGGTGGGAAAGATTTCGACGCCAACTACGCCACCACCCCAGGCCTGCTCCTCGCCTCCACTGATCCCGTTGCCCTCGACAGCATTGCCCTCGCCCGCTTCGAAAAAATGCGTGCCAACCCAGGCGTCGGCGTACCCCCCATCCCCAAGATCGGTAACGTACCCCACATCGCAGGCGCCGCCCTCGTCGGTGCGGGCACCACCGACCCTAAACAAATGGAAATTCTCAAGGTAAAATAAAAACCAAAAAAGGGATTAAGTTTTTTAGGGGTTAAGGGGTTCAGGGTGGCGGACCGCTCGAATTAAGGCAGACAGGACTTTTTCTGCTTCGATCTTTTCTGAGTACACCTCCACCTCAGGACTCCCTAAATAATTGAGCCGCGTGGCAAGGCTTGCTTGGTAATTTAATTCCCGCAGCGATCCAAAGGCAATTTCCAGGAAGCGCAGATATTCCACTCGGCTTTCTCTTGTGCATCCTTCAACAATATTAGAAGGAACGGACACCGCCGCTCTTCTCATTTGAGAAACCAGACCGTAAATCTCTTCTCGTGGAAATTGTTTTGTTACCTTGTAGGTCATCAGAGCAATCTCATCGGCTAAATCAAAAGCCCTTAACGTTCGATGGTCTCGCATAAATAAGATTTTTCTTTTTTCTTAGTTCCTTAACCCCTTAACCCCTTAATCCCTTGGTTCCTTGGTTCCTTGGTTCCCTCCGCCCCCTCATCCCCCAATCGCCTGCACCTCGATCCCAAACCGAAAACTCCCCACCCCCACCCCTCTCCACTCCAGCTTCGCTTTTACAACTCCTTGCCACACCCCAAGACGCTCATCCCACTCCAGCAACATCTTTGGGCCCTCTGTCTCAGCACGAGCCGCCACCCCTTTCGGCAAAAGCACTAGCACTCCCTCCATCGAAAAAAGCGAAAATCTCGCCTCCGAAATCTCCGCCAGCAACGCACTCACCGACGGTACCGCCTTCCGTAAATACGGAGCCACATCCGCCATCAACTTTCTCCCCTCCTTATCATCTCCTCCCTCCAGTAATCCCTCTACCAACTCCACTCCCGCTGAAGCCACCCCCGTCAACCCGCCCAGCTCAGGCCGATCCGAGTGCAAAGAGAACGAAAGTGTCAGCGGCAAAGCGTGCCGATCCGACTTCAACTTCGGCGCCACCGCCTGAAAAAGCTCCGCCTTGTCCCACGTCAAAATATCCCCTGCTATTGGCACGTTCGTCTCATAACGAAATCTTCCCACTCCGCTCGCCGCCTCACATCCCAACCACTTCATCCTTCGTAAATAATCACCCGAACGCACTGGACTCAGCCCCGCATCAGGCCGACTCATCCAACCCTCCTTCTTTTTTCGTGCCGAATCTTTCCTCACTCCGATCTCCACATCTTCCAGCACCAGCTCGGGTTGGGATATCCGCACGCTAAATCCCCCCGCCTGATTCGTCGGCTCTCCCAAATCTTCCACCTCTAACTCCACCGCGAAAACCTCTTTTCCTTTTCTCTTAAACTCCACCACCACTCGGTCCCCATGCGAAAGCCCTTTTTCCAGCACCCCAAAGAAACGGGCCTCCTCATCATCGTCCACCCCGCCCCGCAGAAACTTTAGCAACGCCGCCACCAATCCAAACGCAGGTGCGATCGGTCCAAGAAAAAGCCCCCAAACCGTTCCAGGCCCGGGAATTGCACCCGACAGCGCCTCCGCCACTCCAGCGGCCTTATCCAAAGCTCGACGCGACTCCTCATCCGACTCGGTTACCCCGACAGTAATTCCAACCCCTCCTGGATTCCGTCCCAGATAAGCTACGCGCCTTAGATACTTCTGATTCACTGGACCCACCCCACTGAATGGCAACACCGTGGACTGGCCAGCTAGCGTGAGTTCAATCACGCCCTCACGATTCGATCCAAGATCACGGGAAACGAATGTTCGAGGATCCACCCGCACCTCTTTGAGGAATATAGCCAGAAGGTTTTTTGCTGGTATGGGCCCAACTGCACCTACCCCTGGAATCACCCTCACCTTTGCGCCCGCACTAAAAAGGATACGATCAAGCCCCATCTGTTCATCCTTGGCTCCTCCCGCCATAAATCAATCGAGTAGTTTTTTTAGGTTAGAGGGCACGTCTGCGTCTCTACCCCGACCGGAGTCGGGGCTGATTGGACCACTAAACCCATGCACCACATGGCGCGTCTGCGTCCCGCAAGTGCGGGAGCGGGCTGTCCCTAGCCCGCCTACGCTAGAAATTCAAAACCGTCCGCCGTCCCCTAGTAGCGCCCCGACCCGCGTCGGGGCCGATTGAATCACTCAACCGCTCAGGCCTAAACCGCTCTATCGGCCGATCGGGCCTACTTCGTTCCGCAAACTCGTTACTTCGAAGGCCAAGAGCCCATCGGCCCTAACAAAGTTTAGGTTTTGTTCCTTTCATCGAGGCGACCTCGGAGATGTCGCCCCTACCTAAGGCTTGAGCGCGGTCTCTCCGAGCACGCCTGCACTCAATCCGCAACTTCCCGCGCTCCCCCTGGAGGTACTGGAAGTCAGCGCATCAGGGAGGCCGGTCTTGATTAAGAAATAAAGAATGCGTCGGTCCGCGGATCCTTGTTGAAGTTCTGAAGTGCGTCTGTGTGCTGTCGGACTGCCTGAAGAATTTTCTCCGTTCTACAGTTTCCTAAACGAATCCAAATAATCTTGGGTGGAGCCCCATGGATGAGACTGAGCTCATAGAAATCCGCATCTTTGGAAACAATTACAAACTGATTGTCCTTTGCAAACGACCAAACCTTTTTATCTCCAGCAGCCCCAAGCATGAGTTCGTGCAGATGAGCCGAGCCCGGATAAACAGTCCGCAGTACAACCGCTAATGTCGGGGATAGATTTTGGTCGAAGAGAAGTTTCACGCCGCGACAGCGTAGTGGATCTTGCGACCATGATCTGCTGCAAAGGCGAGGCATGCACGCAAATCTTCCTCAGTCAGATAGGGAAAATCCTTAAGAATTTCTTGGTGGGTCATTCCGGATGCCAGATATTCCAAAATATCGTATACCGTCATCCGTAGTCCACGGACGCATGGCTGGCCACTCCGTTTTCCTGACTCAAAAGTGATTATCTTGCTGTAATCCACGACCAAATTCTGCTCCTAGGTCCTACTGTTGGCAAGCAACCAGAGGAGCGTAAGACGAAAACCACCCAGCGGTAGTGCCCCGACCCGCTTCGGGGCTGACTGAATCACTCAAACTCTACACCCTTAAACTCAGGTAGGGCGGGCTGTCCCTAGCACCCCTAGCTGAAGCGCTGAGAATACAATTTTGTACGCAGGCGACCTCGGAGATGTCGCCCCTACCTAAGGCTTGAACGTGGGCCTAGGCTCGGCGTGCACCATCTAATCCGTTTATAAACAAGAAAAGCCCTCTTTGATTGCCGCCCTCTTTAGGTTCTGATCCCCAGTGAGAAAATTCTGGTTTTGCGGGTGATTTCCACATGCGCCTAAAGCAGCCGCAAGCTGAAGCGAATCGGCCGAGCGCAACCCGTGGACCCGAATCAATCTCTTGGCCATTTCACGTATCGAATCGGCGGGTTGAATTTCAACCCATGAGTTTGACAAAAAAATGAGACGGGTTCTCGCTCGCTCAGTATTGATGGCATCTATTTCACTATTAGAGGAACGCCGAAATAAGGCGGATTCAACCTCCACAGATGTACCCCACCACACAACCATCAAGGGATCTTGTTCCAGCTGTTTCGTCCGTTCGCTGGACGTTTCCTCCATCCACAAGAGGGGGGCGATCGCGGAGGTATCCCAGAATCTCACCGGCTTTGTTGTCGCTCATCAAGCACGGCGGCGGTCAAACTAGAACCTTGTGCTCTAGGCAAACGATTGAAAGCGGCGAGATCGAGTCTGCGACGCGGTGCTTTTCCCTCTCCTTGTTCGAGAGCGTTTCGTATTTCCTGTGGCCATGACGCAGAATCCACCGGCTCCAGGACAGCGACAACTTTACGGTGGTCGGTGATCAAGACACTCTGACCAGCTTTCACCTTCTCCAAATAACCGCTTAATGAGTTCTTAACTTTAGACACACTAGCTTGAATCATGTGTCTATTGTGGCCTTTTTATATCCAAAAGTCAACCCCTACACCCCAGGACGCGTCTGGGTTTCTCCCCTCCAAACCACAGCACCGGTAGGGACGACCATCCCTTAGCCTTCGAAGTAACGTCGGCGGAACGTAGTAGGCTCGGTCGTCCTAGTTCTTTTCTAAACGGAAAAGAACGTAAACAAGCTTTGAGAATACAATTTTCTACCCAGGCGGCCTCGGAAATGCCGCCCTTCCTCAGGCTGGAAGTCGAGGCGTTGAGAGTACATTTCTCTACGAAGTCGACCTAAAGCCGGAAGCTGAGGTAGGGCGGGCTGTCCCTAGCCCGCCTGCGCTCAATTCTGTGTGCCCAATCGCCCAGCTAGGCGGCCTCGGAGATGCCGCCCCTACCCAAGCTTCCAAGTTTAAAACCACATTGTTACTTTCTGACATTTCCACTTTTAGACTGTCCCAATTCGCCCTTTGCGTACCGCGTCTGCGCCCCGACCCGCGTCGGGGCTTTGCGGCCTTGGCGTGAGCAATCGGATCATGCGGGACGTAGTAGGGCAGCAGCCCTTCGAAGCTCCTCCGCGAAGCAGATTAGGAGCGTAGTAGGGGGCGTAAGGGAGATTCTTAGCCACTCCTTCTGTAGAAAAAACAAAGGGCGGATCCCGAAGGATCCGCCCTTTGCCAACAAAGAAAGGTTAACTAACCGACTTAGCTTTTCCGACGAGCGCGAAGCGCAACCAATCCGGCCATTCCCAGCGCCAAGAGAGAAGCTGAGGAGGGTTCGGGGATGAGCGCTAGATTCGCTGAGTTCACTACACCATCTACTGCGTAAGCTCCCGCACCCAAGGTTAGGGAACCAAAGTACGCTATTGTCCCTACTTCTTGAATATCTACTCCAAAGGCCTCAGGAACATCGCCAGTAGGGTTAGCAGGAATTACCCATGCTGTATTTGAAAAAACTCCCAATTCAGTTGAACTAGCAATTGTTGAAGCATTTCCCACGAGCATAGTTAGTGTTTTGCCCGCATAAGTATTTACTCCAGTTGCAAGATCTGCAGTAGCTGATCTTAAACCAGCATAGCCGAATGTATTATCTACGCTAGAAGCTAGTAATGTCCAGTTCGACTGAAACTGAGAGGCAGTGGTCAGTCCTTGAAAATAGGTGCTTGAGAGTGCTGTGCTATAAACACCAATTTGGAACACACCCCCATCTGGCAGAACAGCACCAGTGCTCAAAGCAAAATTGTAAGAGTTGGCCGCTCCACCCGTTATGGATATAGCAGCATGTCCTGTGTTGAGAGATACAGCCAGAATCATTGCTCCGGCTAATTTTGTTATTTTGTTCATATTTTTTGTTCCTTCTTTGTTTATTGTTTATTTATCTATTTGCGTTACCAAGTTTTGTTTTGTGTCAAAACAGCTACCGTAGCTGCTTTTCGTTTTACTAGATAACCGCTGCTAATGTCTCTAGTTGAATCTGCTGTTGCACCAGCTGCAGTTTTCCATCCAGCGCCAACACCTGTCTTGTAATAAAAAATATCTAGCGCACCAGTAGTTGGGTTGATTAGGTAGACGTTATCTGCTGCTGAAACGGTGCTGCCACCAGAGATTGATGGATAAAGAGCACTTAACGTTAATCCCACAGGAGCACCGCTACACGCGGAGTTCATATTTTGAGTAAAGACCGCCTTAGTTTGTTGTGAAGCCACTTGTCCTACAGTCACAACCGAAACGAGGGCAGTTTGCTTCCTAGATACTATGATTGATTCGCCAGGGTAAACAATCGTTGCAGTAGCGTCAGTTCCGCTGCTGGTTTTCCAACCAGCGCCAACTCCTGTTTTGTAATAATAAATCTTAAGTGCTCCAGCTGCATCGACAAGATAAACATTATCTGCTGCTGAGACGGTGCTGCCTCCAGTAACAAGTAGCCCAGTGGTAGTTCCTAGAATATCAGTCAACTTAGTATGCGGAACAACTGAAACCGTTGTTCCCGCGGGAATGCTCGAGGACAAATCATCCGCGGTTGTTACTGATCCAGCCGTGAAGGCTGTGACGTCTGTAACATAACCTGCACCTGTCCCTGAATTTACGAGGAGGTAATGAGTTGGTACTCCCGAGACAGGCCCGATTGAGCCCGAGAGGCTTGCACCAGCGAGGGTAACCGTAGTACCAACTGCCGTGCCACCGCCTGTGAAAATGGTAGCCTTTGCTAAATTGTTAGGAACGAATGAGAGAAAGGATGCTCCTGCTCCTTTGCCTGCAATCGTGGACGTCTGGTACCCAACGATACCACTATTGACCGTGGTTTGTGCATTCACCGACATAGCGGCGAGAGCGAGAATTGCGAGCGAGAGGTTTAGTTTTTTCATATTTGGTGTCTCCTTCATAAAGACAACATGCAACAGGTTATGTTCAAAATCAAGGGGAAATTTTTGCTTGCCATAAGATTGTCACATTTCCTTAACTAAGACTTTTTGCTAATGTAAGTCGTTACTGATTAGTGGTTTTAGTTTTTGTACCCCTTTCGTTTGCCAATCGTGCTTAGAAAGTAAGTAAAATATTTTTTGGGCCTAACAATTTTTGTTGCCCAAAACAGCTGTTTCTTAGTCGGTGAGTTTTATGGCAGATCAAGCCTACGCCCGGCCTTTACCACCGCGGAACCACCATCTTGCCCTAACAAAAAATTAATCTTCCGCTCCCCACCCGTTCGGAGCCACAATAGCCCTCGTGCCCTCCCCTCGCCTCTCCAAAAAAACAAAGAAAAATAAATCGAAAGTTTCCTCACCCTCCTCTTCTTCTTCCGTCCCCCTGCGTAGCCCGAGCGACGGCGCTCGGCCTCTCGACGACGACTACTCTCCCGCTCACCAGCACAATACTCGCCGCCTCCTCCTCAAACTTTCAGGCGAGACGCTAGCCGAATCTGGTAATCATCTTTCCACGGTCGTCACTCGCCGCCTCGCTCATCAGATCCGCGATATCCTTTCTCCTTCGCTCCAACTGGCCATCGTCATTGGTGGCGGCAACATCTGGCGGGGTGCCCCTGCCAGCGGCGAAGGTCGCATGGATCGCAATACCGCCGACTACATGGGCATGCTCGCCACCGTGATTAACTCCCTCGCCCTGCAAGACGCCCTCGAACACGCAGGCGTTGAAACCCGCGTCATGACCGCCATCGAAATGAATAATGTGGCCGAACCCTTTATCCGACGCCGAGCCCTCCGCCATCTAGAAAAAGGTCGTGTAGTCATCTTTGCCGCTGGCACTGGCCACCCCTTCTTTTCCACCGACACCACCGCCGCCCTTCGTGCCAGCGAGATCGGAGCCGATGCCCTCCTCAAGGCCACCAAGGTAGACGGAATCTACGATTCCGATCCCAAGACCAACCCCCGCGCTCAACGCTTTCAAACCATCACCTACGGAGACGCCCTACGCCGCCGCCTACAAATCATGGATTCCACTGCTTTCTCCCTCTGCATGGATAATAAAATTCCCATCGTAGTGTTCGACGTCTTCCGAGAGGGAAATCTGCGTGCCGCCGCCCAAGGTCGCCCCGTCGGAACCCGTGTCATCGCAGGCGACTAAAACACTCAACGCACACACACCAGGGCGCGTCTGCGTCTCTACCCCGACCGGCGTCGGGGCCGCATGTGCGGGAGCGGGCTGTCCCTAGCACGCCTAGCTAAGGCGTTGAAAGTACAGCTCTCTACGCAAGGAGTGGATGTTGACGGAAGTTGAGGGGAAGATAGTTTATACCCATGAGCGTGACAGAGATGGAAAAGGCCCTTGCGACGATGCCCGTCCAAGAAAAAAGAGAAGTGGCAGAATGGCTCTTAGGGCAAATCGAAGATCAGATTCCAAAAGACTTTTTTTTAGGTCTGCAACAGGCGCGTGAGGGCCAGACGCTCCTGATGGAGGGAGCTCTACAGAAGACGCCACCCAGTTGAAGCGGGTCTTTCTTGCCACTGATTTGTTCTGGAAAAAGTTTTACGCCCTTAGTCCGTCGCAGAAGGATTCCGTTCGCCAAGCATGGAAAAAGTTTCAACTCGACCCATTCGAATCCTCCTTAGGCACCCATAAGATCCGGATTCTTTCTGCAAGAGCTGGCGAGCCTGTCTACTCGGTGGTAATTGAAAAAGATTTGCGTGTTCTGTTTCTTCTCGTTGGGGAAAAGATAACAGCGTTCGAAATCGGGACGCATGAGGTTTACAGGTAAGGATTGCAGTGGAGGAGGGGTCGGTGGTCGTGCCGCCGCGTCTTTGAATTTTACATTTTTGATCCCACCCCGGGTCGGCGTCCCGCAACCGCGGGATTCGCACATTCTAACATTCTGACCTCCGCACATTCCTACCCCCTCTTTCTTTCTTCCGAATTGCTTTCTTTCTTCCTACTCTTTCGAGCATATGTCGGCGCCCCAAATCAATATTTCTGATGTCGCCTCTCTGGCCCGCCTCACCCTTACCCCCGACGAAACGGCAAAGTTCTCCGCTCAACTCACCCAAATCCTCGGCCATATGGAAACCCTCAGCCAAATCGCCACGGGCGCTGTCCCCGAGGTCACCCCCCCCGCCCAACCCGCCCTCCGCCAGGACATCCCCACCCCCAGCCTCTCCACCGAAGCCGCTCTCTCCAACACTCCCGCCCAAGCCAACGACCTCATCCTCGTTCCCAGAATCCTCGAATGAGCCTAGCCTACGAAACCATCGCCACGCTCCGGCGTCGTCTCCTCTCCGAGGAGATTCATCCGCGCGATATCCTCAAGGATCTCTTCACCCAGATCGATGCCCGCGAAAAAACTCTCCACGCCTACACTTATCTCAATCGCGAAAGCGCCCGCGCCGCCGCTGAAAAAGCCGATCTCTCTCTTCCCCTCGGGGGCATCCCCATCGCCCTCAAAGATAATCTCAATGCCCTCGGCGATCCCTGCACCTGCGCTTCCAAGATTCTCGAGGGATACAAAGCCCCCTACGATGCCACCGCCGTCTCCCTCCTCCGTCAAGCGGGCTCCATTCTCCTTGGTCGCACCAATATGGACGAATTTGCTATGGGCTCCTCCACTGAAAACTCCGCCCTCGGCCTCACCCGAAATCCCTGGGACCCCACTCGCATCCCAGGTGGCTCGTCAGGAGGTTCTGCCGCCGCCGTCGCGGGTCGTATCGCCCTCGCCGCCCTCGGTTCCGACACAGGCGGCTCCATCCGCCAACCCGCCGCCCTCTGCGGTTGCGTTGGACTGAAACCCACCTATGGCCGCATCTCCCGCTACGGCCTCGTCGCCTTCGCCTCTTCCCTCGATCAGATTGGCCCTCTCACCCGCACGGTCGAGGATTCCGCTCTCCTTCTCTCCGTCCTCGCCGGCCACGACTCTCGCGATAACACCACCGATCTCCGACCCCCCGAAAAATTTCTCACCCAAAAAAATGGCTCCGTCCAAGGCCTACGCGTCGGACTGCCCAAAGAATATTTTCTCCCAGGAATGGATTCAGAAACCGAATCCGCTATCCGCGCCGCCGCCGATTGGTTCAAGAAAAACGGTGCCACTCTCGTCGACGTCTCCCTCCCCCACACTCCCACTGCCATCGCCGTCTACTACATCCTCGCCACTGCCGAGGCTTCCGCCAATCTCGCCCGCTTCGACGGAGTCCGCTACGGCCGACGCGCCACCGATGCTCGCGATGTTCTCGACCTCTATCATCGCACCCGCTCGGAAGGATTTGGAGCAGAAGTCAAACGCCGCATCATCCTCGGCACCTTCGTCCTTAGCCAAGGCTATGCCGACGCCTACTATCGGCAGGCCCAAAAAGTCCGCGCTCTCCTCCGCCAAGATTTTGAAAAAGCCTTCACCCAGTGTGATCTCCTTCTCACCCCCACCAGCCCCGAGCCCGCCTTCCCACTTGGCGAACGGACCCAAGATCCTCTCAAAATGTACCTCGCCGACGTTTTCACTATCTCGACCAATCTCGCAGGCAACGGAGCCATCTCGCTCCCCTGCGGTTTCACAAAATCAAATCTGCCCATCGGACTGCAGTTGATCGGTCCCCGTTTCGGAGAAGAAACCATCCTTCGCGCCGCCCACGCCTTCGAACAAGCCCACGACTTCTTTCAAAGGTTACCCCCCTCATGAGTACCCCCGCCAAATGGGAAGCGGTCATCGGACTGGAAGTGCATGTGCAACTTCTCACCCAAACCAAAATGTTTTGCGGATGTACCAACCACTACGGGGATGCCCCCACCAGCCACGTCTGTCCCGTCTGCCTCGGCCTGCCAGGCAGTCTTCCCGTCCCCAACGAAGAGGCGATTCGTCTGACTCTTCTCACGGGGCTAATGCTCGGTTGCACCCTGGCCCCCGTGGCACGGTTTGATCGCAAAAACTATTTCTACCCCGATATGCCCAAGAATTATCAGATCAGTCAGTACGACGATCCCCTCTGCGCCGGCGGTCTAGTCCCCCTCGATCCCTTCCTTTTCCCCAAAGAAATCCAGGACACCGCCGAAGCCAAAGCAGGCCGCGCGATTCGCCTCACCCGCATCCACCTCGAAGAAGATGTCGCCAAATCTTTCCACTTTGAAGATCGCAGTGGAATCGATTTCAACCGGGCTGGCACTCCCCTGATGGAGATCGTTTCCGAAGCGGACCTCCGCACCCCTGGCGAAGCCTTCTCCTTCCTCGGTTCCCTCCGCCAAGTTCTCCTCGCAGGCCACGTCAGCCATGCGGATATGGAAAAAGGCCAAATGCGCTGCGACGTAAACGTTTCCGTACGGCCGATCGGCCAAAAAGAGTTTGGCACCAAAGTGGAGCTAAAGAATCTCAACTCTACCAGCGGAGTTCGTCGGGCCTTAACCTACGAGATCGCTCGACAAATCACCGCCTGCGAAAAAGGCGAGTCCATCGCACACGAAACCCGCCGCTGGGATGATGAAGCTGGCGCCACCTTCACCATGCGGACCAAAGAAAAAGCCCACGACTACCGCTACTTCCCCGATCCCGATCTTCTTCCCGTCCGCACCGATCAAGGCTTATTGGAGGCGGCTCGCGCCCGCCTCCCTGAGCTTCCTAGCGTTCTGCAGTCGCGCCTCATCCAAGCCTTTGGGGTCACCGCCTACCAAGCCAGCGTCCTGGGTGCGGACCGCGCCCTTTGTTCCTACTTTGAAAAAGCGGCCGCTCAGGCCAAAAGCAAAGCCACCGTCGCCAACTGGATCCTTAACGACTTCCTCTCCACCCAGCCCGACCCCGCCACCACCCCCATCCTCCCCGAGTTTTTTGGCGAGCTCGCCGATCTCGTGGCCGACGGCACGATTAACAGCGCCCAAGCAAAAAAAGTCTTCGCCGAACTCATGGCCAATCCCGCTTCACCCCGCGAGATCGTTAAACGGCTCGGCCTGGCCCAGATTTCCGATGCCTCCGCTCTTGGCACTTACTGCGACGAGGCCATCGCGGCTAATCCGCGAAGCGTCGAGGACTACCGAGCAGGCAAGACCAACGCGATCAATGCGCTCAAGGGTTTCGTCATGAAAAAAAGTCAGGGCAAAGCCAATCCCCTTCAAGTGGACGAAATCTTAAAGGCAAAACTTTCCGCTTAGACGGTTGCCCTTTTTCCTTCCTTGGGCGATCTTTCCTCCCGGCCATGATTTCCAACGAAGCCTACGTCCTCGAACTCCTGCAAAACTCCGGATCGGTCACCTTGGAGGATATGGTCGCCTGCCAGCAGGAAGCGGCGACCAACGGCCTTTCAACCCTCGAGAGCATCAGCAAACGGGGTCTACTCACCCAAGATCAGATTTTGGAAATCGTGGCCAAAGATTGCGGAATGGAATTCGAGGCCCTGATCGAGCACGTCGATGAAGATGTCCTCAGCACGATTCAGGCCAGCGACAGTCGCCGCTACCACGCTCTTCCCGTACGCCGTCTGCCCTCAGGCTTGCGCATCGCTATTTCCGATCCTCTCGATTTCGAGACTCTCGATGCCCTGCGCTACCTTTTGAAGACCGATCTCGAACCGGTGGTCGTGCCCCTGACCAGAATCGACGAGGCGATTGTTAAGTTCTTCGGCAAGAACGATGAATCTTTGCAAACCTTGATGGCCAACATGGATGGTAGTGAGCTGGAACTAAAAACTGGCGGAGGAGAAGAGAACGAAGAAAACGCCGAGGGGGACGCCCCCATCATCCGGATGGTCTATGGACTCATTTTGGAAGCTCACCGCCTCCGAGCGAGTGACATCCATATCGAACCGCTCGAAAAAAGACTGCGCCTGCGCTATCGCATCGACGGGAATATGCAGGAAATGCGGGATCCACCCAAGCGGCTCCAATCGAGCATCATTAGCCGAATCAAAATCATGTCGAATATCAGTATCGCCGAGAAGCGCCTCCCCTTGGACGGGCGTATTTCTTTGGCCACGGTGGACGGTCCCACCCTCGATCTACGCGTCTCTACCGTCCCCACGATTCACGGAGAATCGGTCGTCATGCGAATTCTCGACAAAAAGAATCTGATGCTGGGCCTCCCCGAATTAGGTTTCTTTGCCGACGATCAACTTATTCTCGAACGCGTGATTAACTACGCCGACGGAATCTTCTTAGTCACAGGGCCCACTGGATCGGGCAAGTCGACCACCCTCTATGCCTGCTTGAACATGATCAATAAGCCAGATCGGAAATTAATTACAGTGGAAGACCCAGTCGAGTATCAGTTGGCGGGCGTGAATCAGGTGGCGGTTAATACCGACATTGGCATGACCTTTGCCGCCGCTCTCCGTGCCATGCTCCGCCAAGCTCCCAACATTATCATGGTGGGAGAAATTCGAGACGTAGAAACCGCCTCCATTGCCATCAATGCCTCCCTCACGGGGCATTTGGTCTTTTCCAGTCTGCACACCAACGATGCCCCCAGCGCCATCACCCGCTTGGTCGATATGGGGGTAAAACCTTTTCTCGTTTCCTCCTCGATTCGCGCCGTCCTCGCCCAACGCCTCATCCGCAAAATCTGCCCCGATTGCAAACAGCCCTACACCCCCACGGATGTGGAGTTGCGCGCGCTCAACCTTAGTACCTCCAATCTCGCAGAGGCCCGTTTTTCCAAGGGCCACGGATGCGATCGCTGTCGCGGCACTGGCTACCGAGGACGGGCAGGCATTTTTGAAATTTTCGTGGTGGATGACGAGATGCGCCACTTGATCAATGAAGGTGTTCCCGTTTCCAAGATTCGTCAACGAGCCCGCGATTTGGGCATGCGTACCTTGCGAGAAGACGGAATTCGCAAGGTGGTCTCTGGCATGACTACCCCAGAAGAGGTGATTTCCGCCACGATGTCGGATAAGGATTAACTCATGGACGCCCGCTTCCTCCTCCCCTTCCTTGAAGAGCAGACCATTCTCTCCACCGAACAGGCA
Organism: Verrucomicrobia subdivision 6 bacterium; assembly: GCA_945876115.1. GTDB lineage: Bacteria > Verrucomicrobiota > Verrucomicrobiia > Methylacidiphilales > Verrucolacustridaceae > Verrucolacustris. Next base: position 13,851 of record CAMCNF010000005.1, read on the forward strand.
CGAGAAATTTCCGAGGAGCAAAATCGAACGGGCAAACCGATCGAAGCAATTCTGGCCAATTTTGGCATTATTCAACTTCCTCAGATCCTCGAAAAGATTTCCGATAGCCTAGGCCTGCCCCTTATCGCGGATCTCACCGGACTCGACCTCAGTGCCGAACTGCTCGCCCGAATCCCGCCGCACACCGCCCGCAATTTAGGGGCTCTGCCTGTAGCGGGCGACGCTACCACTTTGACCGTAGCCTTGGCCGATCCGCTCGCCACCCAAGCCTTGGAAGATCTGCGTTTCGCCACGGGCATGGAAATTGCTCAAGTCGTCGCCCCACCCGATCAAATTCAACCTCTTCTCGACAAACACTACGGCTCAGCCGAGGTCAATATCGATGAACTGCTCAACGAATTGGAGAATGCTCCCGATAGCGCCCTGACCGCCGAGGGAGTTGACCTCAGCGAAGCGGGTAGCGCTCCGATCATCAAATATGTCAACACGATCATCGCTCGGGCGATTCACGCCAAGGCGAGTGACATCCATTTCGAACCTTTCGAAAAAGAATTTAAAATTCGCTATCGGGTCGACGGGGCTCTTTACGAGATGGCCCCGCCCCCACGGCGCCTAGCGGTTCCCCTTACTTCCAGAATTAAAGTCATGGCTAACTTAAACATTGCCGAGCGCCGCGTGCCTCAGGACGGTCGCATTCAAACTCTTCTCGCAGGTCGCCAAGTCGATTTGCGCGTCTCGACTCTGCCCACCCAGTACGGAGAAAGCGTCGTGCTCCGTATTCTCGATCGCACGGTGGTCAATCTAGATCTGGAGAAGTTAGGTATTCCAAAACACATTTTCGATTACATCTGCGAGACCGTGGAAAAACCCAACGGCATCTTTATCGTGACGGGTCCCACGGGTTCGGGCAAAACCACCACCCTCTACTCCTGCCTCGGACGGATCAATACCATCGACACCAAAATTCTCACGGTCGAGGATCCAGTTGAATACGAATTGGAAGGCATCATCCAAGTTCCCGCCAACGAAGCCATCGGCTTGACCTTTGCCCGCGCCTTGCGTGCCTTCTTGCGGCAAGATCCTGATAAAATTCTTGTCGGAGAAACCCGCGACTTGGAAACCGCCCAGATCGCCATTCAAGCCAGCCTGACGGGACACTTGGTCATGACCAGTCTGCACACCAACGATGCCGCTGGGGCGGTCACCCGCCTTCTGGATATGGGAGTAGAACCCTTCCTGATGTCCGCCACCATGGAGGGCATTCTTGCCCAGCGTCTTCTCCGCCGAGTGTGCAAAGAGTGTCGCACTCCCTTTCCCCCTAAAGAGGATGTCCTCGCCCAGCTAGGCATGACCGCCTCCGAGGTCGGAGACCGCCCCTTCTACTTCGGTAAAGGTTGCGAGATCTGCAACGGCACAGGCTACAAAGGTCGTGTGGGCATTTATGAGCTCCTCGACATCCGAGAACCCATTCGACAGTTGATCAATGAGCGTGCACCGTCAGTTGTTATTCGCCAAAAAGGAATTGAGCTCGGCATGACCACCCTACGCCAAGACGGCATCCGCAATCTTCTCGAAGGCAACACCAGCATCGAGGAAGTACTCAAGTACACCTAATCGCTATGCCCCTCTTCGCCTACTCTGCGGTCGATGCCCAAGGAAAAACCCACCAGGGAACTCTTGAGGCCAATAATGCCGCAGATGCCGCCGCCGCCATCAAGAAAAAGGGGCAGTTTCCCACCAACATTTCCGAAACCGCCGCCGCCGCCTCAGGCAAAGCAGCCGGCAAGGGCTTTTCCTTTAAGTTTTCTTTGGGGGGCGGTGGAGGCACAGGCAAAGTTCCCGGCAAAACCCTAACCGTTTTCACCCGCCAGCTTTCTACATTGATTAGCGCGGGTCTGCCCCTCCTTCGCAGCCTGCGTACTTTGGGAAAACAGGAAAAAGATGCCAACCTTAAAAAGATTATGCTGGGCTTGTCCGAGTCGGTTGAGGGAGGCACAACTTTCTCCGAAGCTCTCTCCCAGCACCCCAAGGCCTTCAACAAATTATACGTCAACATGGTCAAGGCCGGTGAGCTGGGCGGTGTTCTCGAAATCGTCCTAACCCGCTTGGCAGAGTTCGCCGAAAAAAGTCAGCGGATCAAAGGCAAGGTCACCTCCGCCATGGTCTATCCCCTCGTGGTCTTAACCATCGCCGTCGGCATCGTCACCTTCCTTATGCTTTTTATCGTGCCAAAATTTGAAGCTATCTTCAAAGACATGCTCGGAGGCAGACCCTTGCCCTTCATTACCCAGGTGATCATGGATCTCAGCCGATTCATTCAGGGGAATTTTCTTCTCATCGCGGGGGTTATTATTGTCGCGGTCTTCGCCGCACGCTTTGCCATGAAGATGCCTGGGGTAGCCGCGGCTGTGGATAATTATAAACTCAAGATTCCCCTCTTCGGAGATATGTTGACCAAAACTTCCGTCGCACGATTCAGCCGCACCCTAGGCACCTTGGTTTCTTCCGGAGTCCCCATTCTTCAAGCCCTCAACATTACCCGCGATACCGCAGGCAATTTGCGTGTGAGTAAAGCGGTCGAAAGTATTCATGACAACGTCAAGGAGGGTGAATCGATGGTCACCCCCATGGAAGCGAGCGGTATTTTCCCTCCGATGGTCGTCTCCATGGTCCAAGTAGGCGAAGAAACAGGACAGCTGCCCGACATGTTAACCAAAGTTGCCGACGTTTTTGAAGAGGAGGTGGATAACGCAGTCTCCGGCCTCACCTCCCTCCTTGAACCCGTCATGATCGTCCTCCTCGCCCTCGTTGTCGGTACGATCGTCGTCGCTCTCTTTCTTCCACTGATCACTATCATCCAAGATTTGACCGGCGGCGCGTAGTCGGTGCTCGGCGACTCCATCCTGGAAGTCGTGGTCTGCCGATTTCGGGAAGATCTCGCTTGGACCCGCAATCTGCCCCACGGCGTTCCCGTGACCGTCTATGACAAAACAGTTCCTCCCGATTCTCTTTGGCCTGGGGCTTTACCCTTACCTAACATCAGCCGAGACGACTACGTCTGGTTACACCATCTATTCGAACGCTACCATGATCTGGCCGACCTGACCGTCTTCGCCCAAGGACGGCCTTTTGATCATGCCCCTGATCTTCATCGGGTCATCCGTCAACTCGCTCGTGCCGACGAACCCGCCCCCGATTTCTGGTGGCTAGGATTTCTTTGGGAGACGGATAACGCCCGGGGCTATCCCTCGTTCGTGAACTGGACCAAGAATCCCACCCGACGAGAACTGGATCTCGAAAGTTTTTTTCAAGCCCTTTGGCAAGAACCTGCCCCCGAGGTCGTCCGCTACGTGGGGGGAAGTCAGTTTGCCCTTTCCCGCTCGGCCGCTCACCGCCGTCCGCGGGAGTTTTATGCACGCGCTCGAGATATCTGCCTCAACTTTCCTGATGCCGCCCACTTCTTTGAAAGAACCTGGGATCGTGTCTTTCTCGCCCCCCCTCTCGATTCTGCCCTTTTCGGTCCTTCAGGCCTCCGCCTACTTAAACCCGTACGACCCAAGACGCTCTCCCCTGAGTTTTCTAGGGAGTAGTGGTTTCTGCCTTCGGCGGCGCCTTAGCCCCAATTCTCGACTGCAAGGTGGAGAGCCGTTCGCGCAGGCTGGAGGGAAGCATCACCGTTCCTCCCTGAGTATGAACTTCGCCCGCTTCGTTCCTTTTTAAATCAGGTGTATCCACTCCCTGCTGTCTCGACTCCTCCCTCAATAAATTTCCGTCGGCATTAACCACCGTGATTCGATGAACTCCCGCCGCCGTGGCGTAAAGAAGATGCAGATGATTTTCCGAGTCAAATTCTGCTTTGGGTTTACCCAAGGGAAGGTACGGTCCCAAGCGCCGCACGGGATAAACCAGATTCTGCTCGGGCACCTCCACCTTAAGGTAGAGCCCCACATTCGGGTCCTCATAAAATTTAAGCAGAGAATAAATTCTCCGTTCCTTGCCATCCCCTCGGGGAACCGACCAGATCACCTCCCCTTTGCCGATTAGAAAATCGAGAGACTCGGTCAGCAACTTCTCTCCCGAGGGAAGATTTACCGAGGCTCTCGTCCGATATCCCCCCGTATCGCGAACCAGATAGTAAGGAGCCAGGTCAACCGAAATGGCCGTGGACTCTCCCGCCTTCAAAACCTTGTCCGGAGGGCTCAGCGGGCGCTCAGGCGGAATCAGCATTCCATCGCGGGACTGCACAATCATCTCCAGCCAAGGCTGACCCTTCACCTCAGTCAGACGAAGTTCCGTTGCTCCCTGATTTTTCAAGCGAACCGTGAATGGAATAGGAGAAAATTGCAAATAGGCCGTCTTCGCCGTCTCCAGCCTAACGTCAACTTGCGCCCAGCCCGCCGAGCATGCCAGACCGAGAAGGCAAAGGAGAACTCTCGTAAAGCAATTCATACGCTAGGCAATATGCGGGCGGGCCTAACCCCACGGCAAGAGGTAAGGCGCGGTCGGCCTTACGACCAACCGCGACACTCAGGAGGAAACTTTTCTTAGCTCGAAGCGAGAACCGTCTCTGGCACCACGGCATTTTCGGTCACCACAGCAGTTTCGATCGGCGCTTGAACTGTCAGGTTTGCAGAACCTTTCCGACTCGCGTCCAGACGAAGAGCGGCTTTCAGAGCTTTCTTCCAAGTGCCGTAGAAGTGCTTTTTGCAGGCCGCGGCAAAGAGTGAAGGATTAGCTTTCTTCACCTCGGGGGTGATGAGCTTCACTCCTTGTGCCTTCAACTCCAAGATGCCTTCTGCGACCGAGGCCTTCGTCCAACGCTTGCGACGGCGGATCTCATCATAATTGATTCCTGCACTTTCCAACGCCCGACCCCAGTTACCGAAACGGCGCCGAGCGGTCGCGATAAGTTTGTTGGACGATTCATCCATCGACTTGGAGCTAAGATCTGCCCCTTCGGTTTGCAATCTGCGGATCTCTTCGAGAATTCCTTCCATATCCCAGCTACGATACCGGTAAATTTCTTCCGAGGCCAAACCCGCTGCCTCCAAGGCGGCCCGCCAATCGCCGAAATATTTGGGCCGGATCGCCGCATAAACCATGGAGTTGTGTTGGCTCAGGGCCATCGAACGGAAAGAAAGATCAAAGCCAAGTGCGGCTAAGTTCCGAATCTCTTCTACGATCACCTCTTTCGACCACTTCCGATACTTGCGAACCGCTTCATAGGAAATGCCCGCTGCCTCCACCGCCTTCTGCCAACTCCCGTAGTAACGGATCGATGCGGCCAAAAGCTCTTGATAGTTCAAACGAACATGATTGGCATAAAGGGCTTCGCCTTTTTCTTTCCACTGGCGAATTTCGGTAAGCACCCGCTCTGCACTCCAACGAAGATTTTTGCGTGATCTAATATTCATAGTTTTCTTTATAGACGGAAAAAACTATTTGTCAAGTCACAGAAAATTTGCGTATCTACATCCTTTTAATGATTATAGTTTTATATTATTTAATCACCTCTAGACAGCCTCTTAGCCAGGGCGACTGGCAGACCGGCCTTGATAATTTTTGAGGCTGCTTTTTCCACATCGTAATCCACCCTTCGCAGCTCGACGATCTGCTCCTGAGAGTCGTATGTCACGTAAGCCGCCCGCCAATCCCCATCTCGGGGTTGCCCCACCGACCCCACATTAAAAAGAAATTTACGGGCTACCTTCAACCGCTCGGGGTGCACATCGACTTTGCGAAATTCAACTGGGCGCACCTCTTTTTCTTTTAAGAAAACTGCAGGCCGATGGGTATGTCCGATAAAACAAAGATTGGTTTTTTGGTAGAAGAAACTCGTTTGTGCCTCAAGCCGAGTCGAGACATAGGCCCAATTTTCTGGGCCGTCCAGAGTGGCATGGGCCAAGGTCCACGCTGTTTCCCCATGTAACAAAGGCAGTCGTCGCAAATAATTCAACTGGGCTGGGCTGAGTTTGCTTCGCGAAAAACTCAACGCCTCCTGCGCATCCTTCGAAAAAGTTTCTGGACTTTGGGAGTGAGTCACCAACTCATCATGATTTCCTTTCACCACTGGACAACCCAAAGCTCGCACCACTTCCAGACACTCCGCAGGGTTCGCATTATAGCCAACCAAATCCCCAATGCAGAGGGGGTGAGTTACCTGCTGATCCTCCATATCCGCTAGCACCGCCTCCAAAGCTTCCAAATTCCCATGAACGTCGCCAAATATTCCGTATTTCATCTTATCTTCCCCACCTTTTTTTCCGCCGCCTCTTTCTCCAGTCGCGTAATCTCGCGTTCCACCACTTCAGGTCTACGGGCCTGGCTTGGTGCATCGCCCATCTCACGCCGTAAGTTTTTAAAATACTCTAGCGCCCCCTGCTTGTCCCCCGCTTTCTCTAAGGCGTAGCCAACAAACCGCTCCAAATAAGGAGGCGCATCCCCTTTGCTTAACGCTTCGCGGTAGCACCTAGCCGCCTCCTGATAATCTCCCAATCGTTGCCAATAAAGATCCCCCAATTTCTGAAAAAGAAGCGCCTTTTCTGGAACCGCCTTCGTTCCCCTCTCTAAAAGATCTCGCCCCGCCTCCACCCACCGCCGGGCCTCTATTTTCCGTTTCGTCTCACTGCTTTCCCCACTGTACTTTTCCGCCGCCACCGCCGCATTCCAGGCCAAATGCCAGGAGGCAGTATCCCAGAAAACCGCAACCCGCGGTTGCAACATCGTCGCCAACTCTAATGCACTTCTCACTCGGACCCACTGCTGCTCTTCCCACGCCCCGTGAGCCTGCAACATCAGTGCATTTGCCGCCAGACCACGAAATCCTCCTAAGGCCGCCAAAGCCAGTCCTTGCCCTACTTTTTCGCGAATCGCCACCGTCGTCGGTCCGCTAAATCCGTAGGTCGCCTTCCTCTGATCTCGAGCCATCGCTTTTTCCCAAGGAATTTTGGCGCCGCCCCAAACCAGTAATAGGACCAACGCCCCAGCCACGGCCGCGATTGGCTTCAAATATCTCTCCCCTCAAACATGCAGGCCGCCGCCGCCAAAAGGACCCCAATGTACAATCCCGAGTACCCCACCACCTCCAGCGTCGTTCGCCACACCACCACATTTCCCGCCACAATCTCGTCAATCAGATTATAAAGATTAAAATCAGGCACAAGCAGCGCCACCCCCGCTAAAAAAATCCTCACCGTCCAGCCAGCCACCTCCCCCGTCTCCAACCACTGCTCCCTCGCCACCGACTGCAAATGCCCAATCAGATAGACCAAGAGTGTCATCGCCATGACAAAAGTTGTCGAAGTCGCGATCGTGCTGAAAAATACCGCCAAGGCAGCCACCACCGCCAATTTTGCCCCCACTAATAAAACCGCTTGAAGTAAACGCGGATCCATCGCCTCCGCCCGAATCGCCGCCGCTGCCTCAGGGTCCAGCCCCTCAGCTCGCAAAAACTGTCCTTCCTTCCAACCCAGAACCCCCCAAACCGCCAGCGCCATAATCACTACCATCAGGGCCAAATAAGCGGTCAGCCCGAAATATTTCCCCACAACAAATTCCCATCTGCGTAGAGGACGACAAAGCGCCGTCAAAATCGTTCGCCTTTCAATCTCCCCAGGAATTAACTGGGCCGCCCCCAGAAGCCCTACCAATAAACCCGTCAGGCTGATCGCCGCATACCCCAGATCCTTTAAAAACTTAAACTGTTCCTGAAAGGAAAACTCCGTGAAGTAATTCGCTCCGCCGATCAAAACCAAAGCAAACACCAAAAGCACCGCAAAGACCTTCTGCCGTACCGCCTCCAGGAAGGTGTTTCCCGCCACCGCAGAAATTCTTCGTAAGCAGCCGATCATCGCCGCGTCTCCTCAGGCAAACTTCTCAGAAAATAATCTTCCAACCTCTCCCGCGGAGCCCCCTCTCGCACCACTTGCCCTCCCTTTTTCTTCAGCCACGCCAACAGCTCCTGCCGATCTCCCTCAGGCAGCCCCTGCACTTTCACTTCCCACTCGTTTTTCCTCGTCAGCAGATCCTCCAATCGACCTTCCCGTAGCTTTTTCCCGCGGTGTAAAATAATCACCCGATCCGCCACATCCTCCACCTGCTCCAATAGGTGACTCGAGAAAATCACCGTTTTTCCTCGGGCCTTCAGTTCGAGAATTAAATCTCGGATCTCTCGTGATCCTGCGGGATCAACCCCAGCGGTGGGCTCATCCAACATCAGAATTTCAGGATCCCCCACCAGCGCTCCTGCCAGGCCAGCGCGCTGCAACATTCCCTTCGAATAGGTGCGCAAGGGCCTTTTGCCCGCTTCTCCACCCAACCGAACCAGTTCGAGCAACTCCTTCACTCTCTTCTCCAATCCTGCCCCTCCCAAGCCACTCAACCTCCCATAATATCTCACCAGCTCCGCTCCACTCAAAAAAACAGGAAAATAAGGATTTTCTGGAAGAAAGCCGATCTGTCTTCGGGCCGCAATCGTTCCCGCACGGAATCCACACACCTCAGCTGACCCTGAAGTCGGCCGTAACAGGCCCAAAATCATTTTCATCGCCGTACTTTTCCCACTGCCATTGGGTCCAAGTAACCCAAAGACCTCCCCCCTCTGTACCTCCATTTCTAATCCTTCCAATGCTAGCACTCGGCCCCGAAACCAGCCCATAGAGAACTCCTTCCGCAAAAGGTGAGTATGAACGGCGGGGCTCACTGGATTTGAAAACCCTTGGTACCTGCAATGGCGTTGACCTCTTCCCCTACCACCTCACGAATAAAACTCGCAAGATGACTTTCCCCAATCTCTTTTTCCATCGCCTCCACCTCGTCTCGATCTCCCTGTAAAAACACCTCCACCCGCCCATCAGGCAAGTTCGCCGCATGGCCTGAGACCGTAAATCCTTCGGCTATCTGTCGGACACTGTATCGAAACCCGACTCCTTGGACCTTGCCTCGATATGCAATTTTCTTCGCCATCATTACCCATCTAATTTGCCTCCTCCGCCCAAAATCTTCAACCCCCACCCGCCCAAGAATTAACCCCACCCCCCCTAACATTCCCACATTCTTGGGAATGTCTTAACCTCACTCAATCCCGAAACTCGCATATCCGACTCGACCAAAAATCGCCGCACCGCCACTCTTCTTTATGCATCTTACTTTCCTCGGCACAGGCACTTCCCAAGGCGTCCCCATGCTCGCCTGTCACTGCCGCGTCTGCTCCTCCACCGACCCACGCGACCGTCGGTTCCGCTCATCCGTCTGGCTCGAAGACGAAAATCTCAGCGTCGTCATCGATACCTCACCCGATTTTCGTTCCCAAGCTCTCCGCGCCGCCATTCCCCACCTCGATGCCGTCGTCTACACCCACAGCCACGCCGATCATATCGCCGGCTTCGACGATCTCCGCACCTACTCAGTCAAAAATGGAAACCGTATTCCCCTCTACGCCGATCCCTTCACTCTCTCCCGCCTCGAAAAAGCCTTCGACTACGCTTTCGATCTCAAAATACGTAGCTCCGCCTACGTCTGCCCCGAACCACACCCCATCACCGGCCCGTTCACCATCGGTTTCACCACTTTCGTCCCCCTGCCCGTCCCCCACGGCAGCATTACCACCACGGGATTCCGAATCGACTCCGCAGGCCGCCCTCGCGCTGCCTACCTCCCCGACTGCGCCGCCGTTCCCCCACCCATCCGCGATCTCATTCGCAATATCCCTGTCCTTATCATCGATGGCCTCCGCGAAGAACCTCACCCCACCCACCTCACAATCGCCCAAGCCATCGAAATCGCCCAAGACCTCAAAGCCCAACGCACCTGGCTCACCCACCTCACTCACAACACACTCCATGCAGAACGCGACGCCACCCTCCCCCCCAACATCCGCCTCGCCTACGATGGCCTCCAGATCGATCTCTGAACTTTCTCCCCCACCGTCTCTCCCGCTAGGTTCATCCCCTATGTTCCGCGAACTTTTCGCCTTCCTCCTGCTCCCCTGCCTCGCCCTCAACCTCGTCGCCGCCCCCGACCCTGATCCCACCGCCACTTCCAATACCCCCGACCTCGCCGCCCACACTGTTGTCGTCTTCAACCGCGCCGATCCCGATTCACAATCCCTCGCCGAATTCTACGCCAAAGCCAGATCCATCCCCGCAGACCGAATTCTTAGCCTCGACGCCCCCCTCACCGAGGAAATTACCCGCGCCGAGTACGATTCAAAAATCCGTTTGCCACTAGAAGAAATCTTCACCTCCCGCGGTTGGCTTAAACGTACCGAAAACTTTCTCCCCAACCCCATTCTCGGTCTCCAAGGCTCCGTCCCCGTCCAGCAAGCCCAAGACAATCCCATCTGGATCATGGTTCTCATCCGCGGAATTCCCCTGAAAATCGCCGAAGATCCCACCCTCCTCGCTCCCGAGGCGCTCATGGCCCAGCTCCGCCCCAATGCCGCCGCCGTCGATTCAGAACTCGCCCTCCTCCCCATCCAAGGACTCCCCCTCTACGGCCTCGTTGCCAACCCCTACTTCGCGGATAAACGTATCCGACCCTTCGGCCAATTCTTCGCCAACTACATGATCCTCGTCACCCGCCTCGACGGCCCAACCCCCGCCATCGTCCGCCGCATGATCCAAGATGCGGTCGATACCGAAAAAACCGAACTCACCGGTCGCGCCTTCTTCGACCTCCGCTCCATCGAGAAAAAAGACGATCCCTACCGGATGGGCGATGACTGGATCGAACGCGCCTCTCTTCTTTTCCAAGCCCGCGGATTCGAAGTCGAAATCGACCGCCGTCCCGATGTCGTTTCCAAATATGCCCCCTGGGACCAAATCGCTTTCTACGCAGGTTGGTACACCCAAGATTGTCACGGCCCCTTCGAAATGCCCTCGGCCCGCTTCCGCCGAGGAGCCATCGCCTACCACATCCACTCCTTCAGCGCGGAAACTGTCCGCTCTGAAACAAAAAACTGGGTCGGCCCTCTCCTCGCTCACGGAGCCACCGCCACCATGGGCGCAGTCTACGAGCCTTACCTCCGCTTCACCCCCGACATCAATCTCTTCGTTAGCTCTCTTCTCGCCGGCCTCTCCTTCGCAGAAGCCGCCTACCAATCCCAGCTCACCCTCTCTTGGATGGTCACCTTTGTCGGAGATCCCCTCTACCGCCCCTTTCCGAGGAACTTTTACGAAAATCTCGACGCCGCTCAAACTTCTAACTCCCCCGATCTTCCCTGGTTCCGTCTCCGGAAAGCTCGCCTCCTCGCCAACGCTGGCTCCCTCTCCGAAACCCGTAGCGCCGTTACCCAACTCCTCGAAGACTTTCCCAAAAACGAAATCATCCTTGAGGGAAGCGCCGATATCTATCGCGATCTCAACGAGAAAAAAGATGCCGTCCGCCTCTACGACGAGACCCTCGATCTCCTCGGAAAAAAAGAACCTCGCGACCGCCTCCGTATCCTCATGAAACTCGCCGATCTCTATCGCCGTGACGATAAGGCCAATCAAGCCATGGCCACCTACGAACAACTCATGCAGGAATTCCCCGATGCCGCCAAAGGCACTGGCCTCGGCGATCGCGCGCTCGCTCTCGCCTCAGGAGAAGGAATCTCCGAACTGCCCAGCGCCCTCGCCGCCTATAAAGATGAAGTCGAAGCCGCCCAACTCGCTGCCGCCGTCGCCAAAGCCGCCGCCCAACCTCCCGCCAACGTCCGCCCCGAAGCCACCGCCGCCGATCAAGCCGCCGTCGCTCAGGCCGCAGGCTCCCGCCCCAGCCTCCCCGATACCACCACCCCACCCCACGCCCCCACACCTCCCACCCCCACCCAACTCCCCAATCCAACCCCCGCCACCAACAACCTCACCGACCCCAACACTCCAAAATAGATTTCTCCTGCCCATCCCAATCTCCACCGCACCTGCTTTTTTTAGCCGAATCTCAAATCCTCCCCTTCGTACTTGGAACACCCCTCACCCGCGGATCTCTTCGCACCGCTTCCTCCAATGCTCGGGCCAAACCCTTAAAAATCGCCTCGATCTGGTGGTGCACATCTCTCCCATAAAGAATCTCCACATGCAGATTCATCCCCGACTGCACCGCCAACGATCGTAGAAACTCCTCCACCAACTGCGCCGGAAAAGTTCCTGCCCGCCCGCGCCGATTTAACCCACGTAACTCCAAATAAGGTCTCCCACTCAGATCCACCGCCACTCGCGCCAACGTCTCATCCATCGGCACATGCGCACAACCATACCGTCGGATCCCCTCCTTCTTCCCTAAGGCTACCGCCAAAACCTGTCCCAAAACCAAACCCACATCCTCCACTGTGTGATGCAGGTCCACATCTAAATCCCCCTTCGCTTTCACCTCTAGATCGAACAACCCATGCCTCGCAAAAAGATTCAGCATGTGATCAAAAAAAGGAATCCCCGTCTTCACCTTCGCCGTCCCTCTCCCATCCAAATTCAGCCGAACAGAAATCTCTGTCTCACTCGTCTTCCGAGTCTTCTGCGCTTGCCGTTTCCCTAATTTCTTCATCGCAGCCTAGTTTCCACAGAATGAGCATGGGCGTCGAGTCGCTCCAACCGCGCTAAAACCCCTACCGCCTTCGCCGATTTTCTCACCGCCGCCTCCCCGTACTCCACCACGCTCACCCGTTTCACAAAATCCTCCACCCGCAACCCCGCAAAAGACCTCCCCGCACCTCCCGTCGGCAAAGTGTGGCTAGGTCCCGCCAGGTAATCCCCTAAGGCCACCGCCGAGTAGTTCCCTACAAAAACCGCCCCCGCACAACGGATTCCCACCGCAATTTTTTTTGCACCGCGACAGCACAAGGCAAGATGCTCTGGCGCGATCGCCTCCGCCCACTCCACCGCCTGCCTTAAAGTCTGCGTTCGCACTAGTGTCGTTCCCTGCCGCAACACATCCCGCAGATACTTCGCCCGAGGTTGGCGCGCACTCTGACTTAAAACCTGCGCGAGCACCTCCCCCAGAATCCTCCTCGATGGGGTCAACAGATAGATCTGACTCCCCGGCCCATGCTCCGCCTGTGCCACCAAATCGGCCGCCACCCACTCAGGCCTGGACGACTCATCCGCCACCACCGCAATCTCACTCGGCCCAGGAAGAAGATCAATTCCTACTCTCCCAAAAACCTGCCTCTTCGCCTCCACCACCCACCCGCTCCCTGGACCACAGATCTTTTCCACCGGACGAATCGTCTCCGTCCCATAGGCCATCGCCGCAATCGCCTGCGCGCCTCCCACCTGGTAAATCTCCGTCGCCCCCGCCTTCTGCAAGGCCCACCCCAACACCGGATGAACCGGCCCAGGTGTGCAGGCCACAATCTGCTTCACCCCCGCAACTCGGGCCAGTACCACCGTCATCAAAGCCGTCGAAACCAGTGGAGCCGTTCCCCCTGGCACATAAACCCCCACTCGACCTAAAGCAGGAAAGTTTTCCCCCGTCCGCGCACCCTGCCGATTTTGTCCCACCCACCCCTTCGGTCGAGTCCGCCTAGCAAACTCTGCAATATTTTTTTCCGCCAAGGCCAACGCTTTTCTCTCCTGCGCTAAAGGCGCTCGAAACCTTCCTCGAATTTTAAGTTCCGCTAAACGAATCGACTTTTGGGCAAAACGATTATGAATCCGGACCAAAGCCCGATCTCCGCCCCTTCGCACCTCCGTAATTATTTTTTCCACTGCCGCCCGTACTCGCCCGTCCGGTTCCGGAGTACGCGTCAACTCCGCCAACACCTTGGCCGCATCTTTTCTCTTACTCGTGTCGACGATTCTCATAAATAAACTACTCCCACTCAATCGTGGCCGGTGGCTTGGAACTAATATCCAGCACCACCCGATTAATCCCCTTCACTTCGTTGCAGATCCGATTCGAAATCCGTCCCAACAGATCTCCAGGTAACCGCACCCAATCCGCCGTCATCCCATCCTTACTTTCCACCACCCGAATCGCCACCGCATTGTCGTAGGTTCGCTCATCCCCCATCACCCCCACACTCCGACAAGGCAAGAGCACCGCAAAACTTTGCCAAACCCGATAGTACCATCCTGAGGCTTTCATCTCCTCCACTACGATCGCATCCGCTTCTCGCAAAATCGATAGTTTTTGCTCCTCGATCGCTCCCAAACAGCGGACCGCTAGCCCCGGCCCTGGGAACGGTTGCCGCCAAACCATCTCTTTCGGCAAACCCAGCACCGCCCCCACCTTGCGCACCTCATCTTTAAAAAGCTGCCGCAACGGTTCCACCAAGCCCAACTTCATTCGCTTGGGCAAGCCTCCCACATTGTGATGACTCTTAATCAAAGACGCAGGATTGCCCGCAATCGGTACACTCTCAATCACGTCAGGATAAAGGGTTCCTTGGGCCAAGAATTGTGCCCCCCGCCCAATTTTTTTCGATGCTTCATCAAAAACCCGAATGAATTCCCGCCCAATAATCTTCCGCTTCCTTTCTGGATCTGCCACCCCACGCAATCTTCGCAAGAACCTCGCCCGCGCATCAATCACCGTCAGATTAAAATGCCGGTGCTTCCCAAAGATTCTCTTTACGCTGGCCACTTCATCTTTTCGTAACAACCCATTATCCACAAAAATACAACGCAATCGGTTCCCAATCGCCCGGTGCAATAACGCCGCCGCCACGCTCGAGTCCACCCCCCCACTTAACCCAAGAATCACCCGCCCCGTCCCCACCTGCTCCCGCACCTCCCCAATCGCCTTCTTTAAAAACGAGCCCATCGTCCAATTGCCCTTACACTCACAGATTTTTATGAGAAAATTACTCAGAATCTTCTGGCCCTTCGGCGTGTGAGAAACCTCGGGATGAAATTGAAGTCCATAAATATCCCCCTTGCGCACCACCGCATAAGGACTGTTTTCCGTTGTGGCCACAGAAACAAAACCCCGCGGCAACCGAGTCACCCGATCTCCGTGACTATTCCAGATCTCCAGCCGATTCGGCAATCGATCCAGCAAAGGACACGCCCGCTTACGCCGCAAGATTCCCCTGCCATATTCCCGCCTCGTTCCCCGTGCCACCTGCCCCCCAAACTCCTTCACCAAAAGCTGCATACCATAGCAGATCCCCAAAATCGGGATTCCTAAATGAAATATCTTTCGATCCATCTTGGGCGCGTTTTTTCCGTAGACGCTGGCCGGACCTCCGCTCAAAACAATTCCCTTCGGCCGTAACCCCAATACTTTCTTTGCCGAAATCGTGTGAGGAACAATCTCCGAAAAAACTTTCGCTTCCCGAATTCGCCGAGCAATCACCTGGGTGTACTGCGATCCAAAATCAAGGATCAGCACACGCTCGGGAATCGAGGAAAGAGTCTTCGGTGGCTTCAAGCGTACTACTTCACCTCTTCCTTCAGAATCGTCAAGCCCCACTGCGTACTTCTTCACAAGATCTGCCATCGCTTATCTTTTTCCCCGCCCTGCGTATTGCCCATCCCTCAGCAATCCGCTTTAACTTCCTTGTGCCCCGCCCGCCCATCCGCGCCGCCGTCCTCGACCTCGGCTCCAACACCTTTAAACTCCTTCTCGCCGAACAGTCCGGCTCCACCCTCCGCCTCCATCACGAAAAAGCTTATCCCGTACGCCTCGGCCAAGGTGTCGCTCTCACCGGTAAAATCCAACCCGCTACCTCTCGACGCGCTCTTCGACTCCTCGCCCGCCTCCAACGCAAAATCCGCATTTTTCATCCAAGCAAAATCATCGCCGTCGCCACCGGCACTCTTCGCCTTGCCCGCAATCGCCAATCCTTCCTTCTTCCAGCCTCTCGCATCCTCGGTCGCAAGATTTCCCTCCTCACCGGCCACACCGAAGGTCGCCTCATCGCCCTCGCTGCACGCCAACTCTCCTCCACCCGCTCCCCCCGATTTCACATCGACCTCGGCGGCGGGAGCCTCGAAGTCATCGACTCCCGTCATCCCTCCCGCCCAACCATCATCAGCCTCAATCTCGGTTGCGTCGCTATCCGCGACACTCTTCTCCCCCACCACCCTCCATCCCCTTTGGCCTGGCTCCACGCCACCACCCAAATTCAAAAAGCACTAAAGAAAATTCGCCGTCCCGCCCGCCCCACCCACGCCAGCTTTTCCGGCGGCACCGGCCACGCCTACGCCTGTCTTCTCCAAAGTCAAAATATCAAAGCCCGCCGACTCGAGGGGTTTCGCCTTAAGCTCACCAAGCTCGATTCTCTCATTGATCAAATTCGCCCTCTCACCCTCTCCCGCCTCCGCCGCCTGCCCGGCATGCCATCCGATCGCGCCTCCGTCGCCCTCGCCGCATTTCTCGTCCTGCGCGAAACCATGGCCCGCCTTCAGCTCACTTCCGTCCAACTCACCACCCACGGCTTGCGCTATGGAGTCTGGCTCGACCAGATCGCTCCCGTACCCCTGAAAAAGATTATCCGATGATTCCATCTTCCCCCGCCATCCAAGAGGCTCTCGCCTTCATGAAAAAATTGGAACGCGAACCCGCTCACGTTCAGCACGTCACTCTCTGGGCGGCCTTTCTTTTCCGTGAACTCCAGAACTTCCACCAACTCTCCCCCACCGATGAGGAACTCCTCGTCATCGCCTCCCTCCTCCACGATACCGGTTGGTCCACCGCCACAGACGAAAAACCCCACCACAAGGAATCCGCTCGCCTCATCCGCGAACACCAATGGAAAAATCTTACGAAACAACAAATCACCATGGTCGCCCTCCTCGCCCGCTATCACCGCAAAAACCCTCCCTCCCCCCTCCATCAGCGTTACCAAAATTTACCCAAAGAACGCAAACACGCCCTTCACTATCTCGCTGGAATCCTCCGCGTCGCCGATGCCCTAGACCGCTCCCACCGCCAAAACCTTCACCCCTGCAAACTCGAACTTCGACCCGGAGTCTGCCTCATTCAATCCAAGGGAACCGACCCCGAAGAAGCCATCTTCGGCCTCGAACGCAAGGGTGACCTCTTTCAAAATGCCTTCTCCCTTCAACCTTTTCTCAAATTAGTCTCCTAGCAGGAATGGCACGCCGTTGCCGTTCTGCTTTAATGACTTCCCATGACTATGAAACGGTGGCGCCCTCAACTCATCGCCCTTGCCATCCTCCTCGCCTTCGTCGGCTTCTCCGCCAGTTATGTCCGCTACTTCGTCCGCGTCCGCACCCACAGCGTTATCGTCTTTTTTGTTCCTGGAGCTAGCCCCGAACTCCTCGCCCTCGCCCAGGCCCGCGACCCCAATCGCCGCCTCGCAGGCCTCGACCACGCCGACGGCATGGCCTTCGTCGAATCCCAATCCACCGATCACCTCACCGGCGACGCCGCCGCCCTCGCCTCCTTTCTCGCCACCGGCCAACCCGGCCCCTCCGGTCGCCTCAGCCTTCGCTACGACGGAAAACCTGCCGATACCCTCCTTTATGAAGCCCAACGCAACGGTCGCGCCATCGGCATCATCTCCTCAGGCTCCATCACCTCCCCTGGCGTGGCCGCTTTTTACTCACACCAAGCCGATGCCTCGGTCTCCTCCACCATCGCTAATCAACTCCTCGACACCACCCGCATCGACCTCATCTTCGGTGGCGGTCGCGAAGTTTTCACCGCCGAGAAACAGGCAGGCCACCGCAACCTCGAGCAGGAAGCCCAAAAGCTCGACTACACCCTCCTCTTCGATCGCGCCGGCCTCGAGAGCTTTCCCGCTTGGAATACCCGCAAAGCCTTCGGCCTTTTTGCCCCCGGCCCTCTTCCCCTCACCGCCGCCGCCGGCGAACCAGGCACCATCCGCCTCTCCGATCTCGTCCGCCGTGCCATCGAGACTCTCGCCTACAATCTTCTCGGCTACTTTCTTGTCATCGATCACCCGCTCGTCGCCCTCGCCGCAGGCCAAAATCAAGCGGATCTCGCCGCACGCCAAATTCAGGAACTCGATCGGGCCGTCGATACCGCTCGCCAATACGCAGGCAAAAACACTCTGATCTTGATCTACTGCCCCTACTCCCTCGGCGGCTTCCAATTTCTCGATGCCCCTACCCTGGGAAACAAAAAAACCTCCGCCCGCCTCCCCTCCCTGTCCTGGCATAATGGCCCAGGCAAAAAAGGCTCCGATCCCGCCGCCATCTCCACCGGAAAACTGGGCGCACCCTCCGCAGGCTTCGGTTGGGTCGTCGCCTATGGCAAAGGCTCGGAAAAAATTCACGGCATCCTTAACCCAGGCGAACTCCACGCCATCCTCAGTCGCCAGCTCTGAATCCTACCCAAATCCGCGAAATCTTGGCCACCCACGGCCTGCGCCCCCTGCGCCAGCTCGGCCAGAACTTTCTCGTCGAACCCACCCTCGCCACCGTCATCGCCGCCGCCCTCCCCCCACCCAAACCCGAACCCATCCAAGAAATCGGCCCAGGCCTCGGCGCCCTCACCCGCGCCCTCCTCACCGCAGGCCACACCATCGAAGCGTTCGAAATCGACCAAGGTCTCATCACCTGGCTTCGCCAATCCTTCCAAGACGAACCCCGCTTCCAACTCATCGAAGGAGATGCCCTCCAAACCCTCGCCCAACATCCACCCCGCTCCTTCGTCTGCGGCAATCTCCCCTACTCCATCTCCACCCCACTCCTCGTTCAACTCGCCCTCCGGTCTCCACCCCCCCAATCGATCGTCGTCACTCTCCAGAAAGAAGTCGCCGACCGCTTTGTCGCCCTTCCCCGCACCCCTGAGTACGGCGCCGTCACCATTCTCCTCCAAACCGTTTTCCTTCTCGAAAAAATTCGTACCCTTCCCCCTGAAGTCTTTTATCCTCGCCCCCAAATCGAGTCCGCCGTCTTGCGACTCACCTCTCGTCCCTCCATCCCTCATGATCTCATTAACTTTTATGCTTTTGTAAAAAAAGGATTCTCCCAACGACGCAAACAACTTCAACGACTCCTTCCCGTCCCCCTCACCCAACGAGCCGAAGAACTCGATCCTGCCGCATGGCACCAACTCTATGAACAGTACGGACGAAAAGTTTGATCTCGTCGATCAGGAGGACCGTGTCATCGGCTCCGCCCTTCGCTCCCAGATCCACGCCCAAGGCCTACTCCATCGTGCCGTTCACCTCTGGCTCTTTCATCCCGATGGCCGTCTCCTTCTCCAACGACGCTCCTTACAAAAAGACCGCGAACCTGGTCGCTGGACCTCTAGCGTCAGTGGTCATGTCAACGCAGGAGAAACCTACGAAACCGCTATGCACCGCGAAATCCCCGAAGAGATTGGCATCCCCACCTCCTCCTGCCTTGCCCTCACCCGCCTTCACTACATCCCCGCCTGCTCCGAAACCGATCAGGAGTTTGTCTGGCTTTACCGCGCCATCCACTCAGGCCCCTTTACCCCCGACCCTCATGAAGTCGCTGGCCTCACCTTTTTCTCCCCACAAGAAATCGATCAGCTCATTATCCGCCAACCCCAAAACTTCTCCACCTGCCTCCTTTTCCTTTGGCAAAAACACCACCCATGAAAACTCCTCTAACAGGTAAGTCCGCCGTCGTCATTGGCGCAGGTCTCGGCGGACTCGCTACCGCCCTCCGCCTCCAACAAGCCGGCGCCCGCGTCGCTCTTCTTGAAAAGAACCCCACCGTCGGAGGCAAGATCGCCGAACGACGCTCCCACGGATTCCGCTGGGACCTCGGTCCTTCCCTTTTCACCATGCCCCACATTCTTGATCGCCTCTTCACCGATCTCGGCGAAGACCGTGCCAATTTCCTTACCCTCCAACCCCTTTCCCCCACCTGCCGCTACCGTTGGGCCGACGGCTATCAGTTCGACGAAAACGAATTTTTCTGGTCCCGACCCGACTCCGCCCGTCTCCTCCGCCACGCCCAAGGCCTCTACCAACTCTCCGCCACCGCCTTTCTCGAAAGCGATCCCTCCGAAATCTTCCGAAAGATCTTTAACCCCGCCCTCCTGCCCTTGCTTCGTTTCCTGCCTGGGATGAGCCCTTTCCAATCTCTCGCTGCCGCCTCGCGCCGATTCTATCGCGATCCCCACCTGCAACAGTTTCTTCAACGCTTCGCCACCTACAACGGAAGCGACCCCGAGCTCACTCCCGCCACCTTCGCCGTCATCCCCTACGTCCAAGCCAAATACGGCGGATGGTTCATTCAAGGAGGAATCCGTACCCTTGCCGATTCTCTCCTCGCCTTAGCCACCAAGCGCGGTATCGAAATCCAAACATCTTCCGAAGCTCAATCCATCGACTCCACCGGCGTCACCCTCACCTCAGGCAAGCGAATCCTCGCTGATCTCATCTTTCACAACGGGGATGTCCTCGCAGCCTATCAAAAACTCATCCGCCATCCCCGTGCCCCCCAGACCGCCGCCCAGATGAGTCGCCCCACCCGCTCTATCTCCGGATTCGTCGTCCTCCTCGGCGTCAAAGGTAAGGATCCCTCTCTCGCTCATCACAATATCTTCTTTTCTGATAACTACCCGCTCGAATTCAAACAACTCTTCCGAGAGAAACGTCCTGCCGAAAACCCCACGATCTACCTTTGCCTCAGCGCGCGCTCCCAACCCTCTGATGCCCCCGCCGATCACGACAACTATTTCCTCCTCGTCAATGCGCCTTCTAACACCACCTCTATCGATTGGACCCAAGAGGGCCCCAGCTACGCCGACCGCATTGTCCAGATTCTCGAGAACAAATTCCTCCCCAACCTCAAGTCTAAGATCGTCCACCAAGAGTTTCTCTCCCCTGCCGATTTCCAATCCCGCGATGGTGCCGTGGGCGGCGCACTTTACGGTTGGGCCTCACACGGCCCACTCCAGTCCTTTCTTCGTCCGCCTATCCGCTCTCCCCTTCTGCCCAATCTCTATTTCGTCGGCGGCACCACCCACCCAGGAGGTGGCCTCCCGCTCGTTCTTCTCTCTGCAGAAATCGCCGTTCGTCTAGCCCTTAAAAAATATTCTTAGATGAATTCCTTATTTTTCCTGCACCGGCAAATGAACCTCCGCCCTCTTTAAAAACCAGATCGTGAACGGGCTATTCCAATACACCGCATAGGCCTCCCCGCCCGCCTGGTACTTCGGCTGACTTTTCAGCCATTCCCGTAATTGTTGCGCATGCTTCTCAAAACTCTCCTTCGAATATCCGCCTCGAACCCCAATCGACGCCACCACCCTCTCGCCCACCCGCTTCCTCGTCACTCCATCCACCATTTGCAAATCACCGCGCTTGGCTGATTCTGAATCGAGATAAAAAGTCATCGTGCCAGGCCTCATTCCCGCTTCTACCGGGGTCGTCATCGGAACCTTGTTTTGCTGAATTGTCTGAAACAGCCGACGGAAAAGCCCGTTGTTTTCCGAAAAGTAGTCCCCCGAGCTACGGGCTTGCAAAATCACTCCAGCCGGCAACGTCTTGATCTCACATACCCCCGCCCCCGTCATCGGGTAGGCCGACTCGTAGGCTTGCGATAATCCCGCCCAACTCAGGAAGGAGAGAAAATAGATTGTGGCTTTCATGCTTCCAAAGGATTGATCACTTCCAAAAAAGCAAATTTACGAAAATCCGCATCCGCGCTGTAGATCCGATTGACCCCGTGTTGCCGTAGGAGGGTCGCGATGTGAGCATCCGAGACGCCGTTTCCACGTACGGCCAACTTTTCAGTGATTTGGGCAAAATCCGCCGCAAAACTTTCCTCTTCGCCCACCACCCGCACCCTCGGCCAGGCCAGAAGACTCCGTACATTGGCCCACGCTCGCAGCGGATCTAACGGATTACGGAAAATGGAGGGATGGGTCACGATTCTCTGATAGCCACACAAAACTGGCCAAGTCAGACAAAAAAGATCTGGATCCTCCTCGCGACTCTTCAAGAAATCCAAGGCCTTCACTCGCTCCGGAGCAGCCTCATTGGAAGCAAATACCAGCAGGTTGACGTCGACAGAGTAACTCACGCCTGACCCATGGCACGATAGAGGGCTTCCTTATCATGCAAATTCACCTTTGCCCCCATATCCTGAGAATGCCACTGCAGTCCGATCGGGACCTCCCTCAAGCTGCTCTTTTTCTTTTTCCCCAGACCCTCCGCCAAAATCTGTGAGGCCAACTCCCCCATCGTCCCACCCTGCTTTTTCTGCAAAGACCTCAGCTCTTCCAAAACTGGCCTCGCCAAATCCAATGTCGTCCTCATCCCAATACTATATTATCAAAACATCTGATGTCAATTTATGCGCATCACGCATTAATCTCCAGGTTCCACCGTTCTCCCGCTTATCGGCCAAGGCAACGGACCCTCCAAAGGTCGGTGTGCCTCCAACAATCCCGTCCCTTCCTCTTTCGCTCGCGCATAACTCAACCGCAACATCTCCATCTTTGCGTCGATATTATCAATGTGGTGCAAGAGAAAGGCTTCCGGCGTCTTCGGCGCCACCGGCGATCCAAACTCCTTCGTCCCATGGTGCGAAGCAATTAGATGCAACAGGTGATCCCTCACCTCTTCCGAGGCGGGTTGCAATTCCCCCCAACTCGACCCCTCCGCCGCTTCCCCCTCCCGCCACAGCGCATTCGCCACCTCAATTCCCAGGGAAATATGACCCAGCAACTCCCCGCGACGACTCGGCACACTGGCAAATCCCTTCTCTCCCGTGTCGTTCTCCCAAAGCTTTCCTATGTCATGAAAAATCACCCCCGCACAGAGCAAATCATTATCCACTTCCGCATAGAGCGGAGCCAACGCCCTAGCCACCCGCAACATCTGCGCCGTGTGATCCAATAATCCACCTCGCCTCGCGTGATGATTCTTTCGTGCGGCCGCCGCTCTTCGCCACTTCTCCGGATACTTCTCCAACGCCCGGTTGCAGACCCACCGTAAACGCGGATCTTCCATCCCTTCGACCACCGCCAAGATCTCCTGGCCATACTTCTCCAGCTGAGCCCGCCTCTCTTCCCCCCCAAGAAAAAATTCCTCCTCCTCCGTAGCATTCAGCTTTCTTGCCGAAGGACTATCGACATTCGGCCCATAATCGCTTGGCCCAAACACCCCGGTCAGCTCCAAGCATGTCCGGACATCCGCAGAGCTAAAAAAAGTAAATGCGGGTGTCCCCGAAAAAAGATTCAGCCCCACCCGATCGGTCTCATCCGCGATCTCCACCCGTAAAAAGGGCTTCCCATTGCGAGCCGCCTGCTCGCGCCGAGAAATAAGCTGCGCCCGCACCGCTCCTTTCACCGGAGCCGTCAGTTTAAGAAATTCCCGCAGGGTCATAGCCAGGACCCGCCGCCAACCTTAGGAAGTGCTGTCCTCGCTCGGATCCCGACCATTCTTCACCACCAACCATACCAGCCCAGTGGCAACCGAAGCCGGCGCCGCCAACATAAAGAGCACGCTCCAACCGAAACCCAGTCCAGTGGAGTTTAACCCCTTCGAAACAATCTTCGTCCCGTTCGCACTATCCTCTTTCGTAAAGCTGTCTTTACACGTCGGACAGCCTAAAGCGCTAGTTGCGTTGAACAACCAGACCGCCAAAAAGAGCGGAGCCAAGAGAAAAACTTTCATCTCCTAAGAATACAAGCGTACCCTCCCTCTCGCAAGTTCGTCTTGGACATGCCTCGACTTCCCTTGCCCTACTTTTTATCATTCGAGAGTGGATATTTCCTTAGCCCAAAAAGTTATCGCCCAAATCGGCGAAGCAAAACACCCTGCAATTCTCGCACATCTTCGGCCAGACGGAGATGCCTTCGGCAGTATTCTCGGCCTAGCCCACACCCTCCGAGAACGGGGAGCCCAACCCCAAGTTTTTGTCGAGGGAGGCATCATCTCCATGTACCAGTTCCTCCCAGGGAGCGAGCTTGTCCAAGATCTCCCCGCTTCGCTCCCCGAAAATACCGACTGCTTCATCGCTCTCGATACCTCCACCAGAGAACGATTAGGCCAAAAGACCATCTCGTGGACCCGCCCCGTGGATATCGTCATCGACCACCACATCAGCAACCCAGGATACGGAAAACACAACCTCATCATCGCCGATATCCCTTCCACCACAGGAGTCCTCTTTGAACTTTTCCAGATCGCAAAGTGGAAAATCACCTCCGCAGCCGCCACCTGCCTCTTCACCGGCCTCACCACC
>CAMCNF010000006.1 GCA_945876115.1 Verrucomicrobia subdivision 6 bacterium
TGGCCTGCGGAGATGAAGGCGTTGGAGGCGAAGCGGGTGGAAATACGGGCGGGAGCGGAAAAGAAGCGGTTAGAGGCGCAGAGTACGGAGGTGGAGCGGAAGAATTTAGAGTTGGAGGCGGCGACTCATCGAGCGAAGGTGGCGCGTTATAAGATTCAGCAGTTTGAGACACGCAAGAACGAGGAGTTTTCTGCTTTGGGTACAGAAATTGCGCGGGAAGAGAAGGAGGTGCATGAGATTGAGGATCGAGAGTTGGAGTTAATGGATCGGGGGGAGAAGGCGAAGAAGGCGGCGGCGATTGAGATTGAGGCGGCGAAGGGCCGTGAAGCGGAGGTGACGGCGAAGGAGTTGGAGCAGGGTAAAAAGAAGATTGAGTTGGAGACGCGGTTGGCGGATTCGGTAAAGGAGATTGAGCTGCTGGCGGCGGGACTCGATGAGGGAGTTTTAGGTAAGTACCGGAGAATCATGGCGAGTAAGAAAGATGTGGCGGTGGTGCCGGTGGTCCATGGGACGAACTGTGGGGGTTGCCATATGAAGTTAACCGCTGGTTCGGCGATATCTGCCAAAGCAGGAAATATGGGTGCGACGTGCGAGAACTGTGGGCGATTGCTGTTCTGGCCGGTGAACTAAAGCAAGAACAGGCTTGTTAAAAAAAGCTTGTTACTTTAATAATTTTTTATGCGATTACTACAGGCTTCCGTCCTGTCCCTTCTCCTCGTCATGCAGGTGAATGCACAAGTTGGAGAAAAGTGCTTTGGGCCTTTGACCTACGGGATGAGTGATGAAAGAGTGGAAGATGCGTTGTCGAATATTGGAATACAAAGAATCCACGAACCAACCGAGTCATTGGCTTTGAGGCAAACATTTAACAATTCCGGCATCATGGCTTGGGATCGCTTTGAAAACTCAAAAAACCTGCAGATCTTTGAGCGTAAATCCTTTCGGGGAAGAGTGGTCGAGCAAATAACAGAAATCCTTTGTTATTTTCTTAAGGGTCAAGCCGCAAGCAATATGGGGATAAAGACCGCCCCACAAGGCTTGCAGGCGGCTGTTCTAATCTTTGAGCCGCTAGAAAAAGATTGTCTCAATACATTTGAAACTTTGCAAAATATTGTAAGTGAAAGAAACGGTGCGCCGACAAAGAGCACAAGAAAATTCGAAGAGCCATTTTATAAAAACGATGGCTATACAGAAACAGCAATCAAGGCGGGTAAATGCACCTATGAAGCGTCTTGGCAGCATCCCGCAGGATTTCAATCGATTTGGCTAAGGATAGGCAAAGATATGAAAATCATGCTTTATTATCAATCAAGCATCTTTGGTGAGGTTCTAGATCGTGATCTACAAAACAAGAAGGACCAGCTCTGAGATATGAAAATAAAAACCCCTGTTCAATACCTGTGTTGGATTCTGACCACGCTCATGCCGCTCCTTTTGGGCCATATTTATGCCCAGACGCTGGACGAAGTATTAGGTGCGGGCAAAACGGATTACAAGCAGGCGAAGCCGGAAACTATCGAAAAGTGGGAAAACATCTTAACCATGCTGGACGCTTCAAGGTTTGAGGCAGCCTTGCCTGAACTCCAGAAATATCGGACGATTGACGATGTAACGGAGCCTTATCAGAAGGTCTTTGTCGATTCGGTGATCATACTTATTGAGCCCGGTGATCAGTTCATGCGGGCCGATGATGTCCAGCTGAGGTACAACAAATCAATCGACAATCTAAAAAAAGATAAGGCAGACCTCTTATCTGAGAATATGGGTCTAGAAGCTCAGTTACCTGCGATTGAGAAAAAGATCAAGGATGCTGCGACTGGTGAGGGGGTGGGTAATGCAGTGGGTGGGATGCTTGGTTTGGGCAGTGTGGGTCAAATCTCAAAAGCCGGGAAAGAGGGAGCTGAAAGAGAGTTGAGTCGCATCAAGGAAAAGATTAATAAAAACGAGACTCAGATTGCACAAATCGACACAAAAATTGAAAAGCTCAAATTGGGACAAGAAGATGAGGTGACCAAGTTAGATAGCGAATTTCAAGACCAACAAAAGGTATTGCGAGAGAAAATCAGCACTCAGATTAAAGAGCTAACAAAGACGAATCATTCAAGAACGGCTGCAGTTCTAGCCAATGTGTATATGCGAAAACGGGGAAACGATGTGGAGATCGGAAAGTTGGCCCAGCAGGCGACCGAAAATCTAAAAAACGAATCCAAAGCGATTGAGGTGGCTAAAGTAGCCCTGAAGCCCGTACGGGAAATGATGGACAAAATGAAGTTATGGACAGCCAAGAGTGAATTAGAAAAAGCGTTCGCCACCATCAAAAATAGAATCTCCGACAACTCCCTTACCGAGCTGATCAGTCGGGAGGTCATGATGGTCAAATATGAGTTGGATGAAAAACTTAAAAAAGTAAACGATGAGATCGGTAATTCCATGGATTTGGCCAAAGAGGATCCGGTTCAGGCAGAATCAAAGCTAATGGTGCTCAAAAAAACCTATGTGGATGACCCTAATTTGGAGCAAAAAATCAACGAGGTGAGAACGACTCGTTATGAAAAAGAGGAAAAAACAATTCTCAGACTTTCCCAGACCGATCCGGAGGCCGCGGAACGAAAGCTATCCGAATTTGTCGACCGGAATCCAGAATTTCCCAATTCCGAAAATCTCAAGATTAAGGTCAAAGAGATAAAATTCGCAAAAAGAATATCTGCTATTGAGGAAGTAATCAGCAATGACCCAGCGGAAGCGAAAAAAATGATTAAAACACTGATGGCCAGCGGACTTACACCGGATGACATATCTGTAGTGAAATCGAAGGTATCCAAGCTTGAGAGACAAATATTGGATAAGGAGTTTGATGGCATTAAGGCTGACATGGATGAAGCACAAGGCTTCCTAACCAAGTTTAACGCTCAGGTTGCTGGATCTGGTAACGTTCCGACGGACGGAAAAGTTGTCAAGGTTGACTTCATCTCTTCGCTTTCAATCGGCACAGAAAACATTGTTCGTGCCAGAAGTATTCAGGTGGGAGCTCAAAAACGCCTTGAAATACTTTTGGTAGAACCGATGGATAATGTGACGAAAGCCAAGCTCACTGGACTGCTTGAAACCCAAAAAGCTGCTGTTGAGCAAATGGATGAAGTAGCGAACCTACAGAGGAATAATCGAATACTTGCAGTGGCTGGTTGCGGTGTCATCTTGATGGCGGGGGGATTTGGAGGGCTTGTTCTGAAAAAGCGTTTTAAAAAGCAATAGAGGGCATAAAATAACAACATTCGATAACTAAAAAATCTTTTAGTTTTTCGGATCTGATCGTGCACCTTGAAGCCTAATCAGATTTGAGGGAGTGACATTTTTAAGGAGTCTACCATTCGTGAGGTTAGGATTTGGGTGAGATGAGGCAGTTGTCGTAGGAAAAATAAGTATTCAGGCCGATCGCCAGCCAGAGGGTGAGGCGGATACAAGTGTCGATGGGAAGGGTGATCACCTGAGCCAGGCAAACCGAAGCTCAGGCAATCGGAATCAACTGGAGAAACGGGCAGCGGAAGTGGCGGTCGACGTTGGGGCGGGTTTTTCGAAGCATGAGGATGCTGAGGCATGCAAAGGTGAAGGGGATGAGGGGGCCAATGTAGACGAGTTCGCCGAGGACGCCTTTGGGGAGGACACTCGCCATTAATTGCAGCGAATAGTCCGATAGCAACAAGGCTGACACGCTTGGCGGATTCGACGAAGGAGATTGAGATGCTGGCGTCGGGACTCGATGAGGGAGTGTTAGGTAAGTATCGGAGAATTATGGCGAGTAAGAAAGATGTGACGGTGGTGCCAGTGGTCCATGGCACAAACTGTGGGGGTTGCCATATGAAGTTAACCGCTGGCTCGGCGATATCTGCCAAAGCAGGAAATATGGGTGCGACGTTTGAGAACTCTGGGCGATTGCTGTTCTGGCCGGTGAATTAGGGGAGAAATTACTCACGCAAAGGTCGCAAAGTACGCTAAGGAATTCTAGATGTGAGAATGTAGGAAAGTACGAAAGTCCGAATGTCGTTTTAAAGTTGGAAGTTTAGGTAGAGGCGGCATCTCTGAGGCCGCCTAGTTGGGCGATGAGTTCTACATAATTGAGCGCAGGCGTTCTCGGAGAGACCGCCCTACCTAAGTTTAGAGTTTTAGAATTACGGTCACACTTCCATGGCAGAAGCGATGGGGAGAGGTAAGGGATAATTAGGTTAACGGGCGAGTGATTTGGCGGACGAGCTGACTTCAGAGTATGAAACGCCGGCAGCGGTGGCGGATTTGCGGCAGTCGGCATCTTCGGGATGGATTTGGACGAGGGCATCTCCAAGGTAGCCGAGTTTAACTCGAATAGGTCCGTAGGGGGTGTTGACGGTTTTTTCTTCGCGGCGAAGAGTACGGCGGTCGACTCGTTCGAAGCGGACGCCGAAGGCGGTGGTTTCGCGAAGAACAAGGGAGGCGAGGCGTTCGGCGTCTTGGGGGAGGGCAAGGACGGTGAGGAGGTAACCTGGCCGACCTTTTTTCATGAGGAGGGGGAGGGCGGCGGCGTCGAGGGCGCCGTCGGCCATTAACCGATCGATGGCGTGGGCGAGGTGCTCACCAGTGATATCGTCGAGGTGGGTGCGTATTTCCACGATTTGATCCTGTGAGGAGGAGGGAGTCGTAGAAGGGGTGCCGAGAAAGGCGCGGAGGACGTTGGGGCGACCTGGGAGTTCACGGGTGCCGAGTCCGTAGCCGATTTTGTCAGCGGCAAAGGAGTCGAGGGACCCAAACTTTTTTACGAAGTGGGCGAGGATGGCGGCGCCGGTGGGGGTGGTAAGTTCGTGGGGGACGTCGAGTTGGCGGATAGGGATGCCGCGAAGGATTTCGGCGGTGGCAGGAGCGGGGAGGGGGAAGGTGCCATGGGCGCACTGGATGGTGCCGGTGCCGTCAACGGGAACGGAGGCGGTGATGTTTTCGAGTTTGAGGTGGTGTATGCCTACGGCGGCGCAGACGAGATCAACGATAGAGTCCACGGCACCCACTTCATGGAAGTGGACGGTTTCGATAGGAACGCCGTGAAGCTTGGCCTCGGCCTCGGCCACTCGCAGAAACATGGCGAGGGCGGAGTCGCGAACCGCTGGAAGGAGCTTCGATTTTTTCAAAAGCTCACGAATATCGGCCCAAGAACGACCGTGATGATGATGTTCATGGTGATGATGCTCGTGATGGTGGGGGTGAGGATGGGCCGCTTCTTTAACGAGAAAACGAGTGCCCGAGAGGCCACCGCGTATGGCGCGCTCTGTTTGTAAGGAAACTTTTTCGGGTAGGCCAAGATTCTGAATCGATTCTTGAAGGAGGGTGAGGGGAACACCGAGATCCAGGAGAGCAGCTGTAAACATATCTCCACTGATTCCAGAGGGGCAATCGAGATGAAGATGGGCGGGATGGGACATTGAAGATAGATTGACGCAACCGTGAGGAAATCCCAGAAAAGAAGAGTGGATTTAATTTCGCTGAAACGAGCGGCGGCGGAGGCGGCCTTAGCTTATGTGCCGAAAGGGTGTGTGTTGGGAGTGGGGACGGGATCGACGATGATTTATTTTATTCGGGGATTGAAGAGGGGTTGGGTGAGGGGGGCGGTGCCCAGTTCTAAGGGGACGGAGCGGGCGTTGCGCAAAAGGGGAATTCGAGTGCTGGATTTGAATCAGGCGAAGAAAGTGAGGTTGTATGTGGATGGGGCGGATGAGGTGAACCCGAGTTTACAACTGATGAAAGGGGGGGGCGGGGCGTTGACGCGGGAGAAGATTTTGGCGAGTGCGGCAAAAAAGTTCATCTGCATCGTGGACGGGTCGAAGTTGGTCAAGAGGTTGGGAAAATTTCCGATTCCGCTCGAGGTGGTGCCGATGGCACGGGATCAGGTGGCCCGCGAGGTTCGAAAAATGGGGGGGAGGCCTGTGTGGAGAAGAGATTTTGTAACGGACAATGGGGGAGAGATTTTGGATGTACACGGCTGGAAAGTTGCGGATCCAGTCCGAATGGAGAGGAGGTTGGAGGCAATTCCTGGGGTAATCTGCGCGGGGGTTTTTGGAAAAAGGAGGGCGGATCTTCTCCTGGTGGGAACTCCGCAGGGAGTGGAAAAGTTTATAAGCGTGACAGGAATTCGGTGGTGAGCTGGCGGTAGCTGGCGGCGGCGGCTCCTGCATTGTCATATTCGTAGATGGTTTGGCCGTGGCTGGGAGCTTCGGCAAGGCGGACGGATCTGGGGATGATGGTGCGGAAGACCTGTGGACCCAGATGGGTGCGAAGATCTTCACTGACCTGCTGGCTGAGGCGGGTGCGGGTATCGTACATGGTGAGGACAATTCCGAGCACGGAGAGGGTGGGGTTGAGTTCTCCCTGTTTAATTCGTTCGATCAGATTGAGAATCTTGCCCACTCCTTCCAGGGCAAAGTACTCGCACTGGACGGGGACGAGAATCTTGTCGGCGGCGACAAGGGCGCTGGTCATGAGGAGACCGACGCTGGGGGGGCAATCGAGGATGATGAGATCGAAGGCGGGCTGGTGGCGGAGGGGTGCGAGGGCATCGCGGACACGAAGAAGGGGATTCTCGATTCCGGCGAGTTCCATTTCTGCCCCTGCCAGATCCATCTCGGAGGAGAGGATTTGGAGGTTCTCTTGGCGCGAAGGTTGGAGCATGTCGAGGGCGCGGGCATTCCCGATGAGGACGGGGTAGAGACTTTTACCAAGGACGATTTCAAGCCCAAGGCCGCTGGTGGCGTTGGCTTGGGGATCGAGATCGACGAGGAGGACTCGCCGGCCGGACTCGGCGGCGCCGGCGGCTAGGTGGATGGCGGTGGTGGTTTTCCCTACGCCCCCCTTCTGGTTGCAGATGGCGATCGTTTGCACAAAGAAGGAGAACGGCGGAAGGGGTGTCTTGTCGAGCGATTTTCTGTCGGCGGTGGGCTTGACCTTTGGGCTATAGTTCTTAAAATTTATGATTCGCCATGATCCGAGTTGAAAATTTAACAAAGAAGTATGCGGGAGGAGAGGCAGTGCGGGGCATTTCCTTCTCTGTGGAAAAAGGGGAAGTGGTGGGATTCTTGGGGCCGAATGGGGCGGGAAAATCCACAACCATGCGGATCCTGACCGGTTTCTTGCCAGCCACGGATGGCCGAATCGAGGTAGCGGGGGCAAAATTACCTGAGGAGAGTCTTTTAGTGCGCCAGCGAATTGGATACATGCCAGAAAATGTTCCGCTTTACCCCGAAATGAGAGTGGAGGAGTTTTTGGAGTATCGGGGTCGATTAAAGAGAGTTGCGCGTAAGGAGATTACGGAGCGCGTGGGATTGGTACTGGATCAGTGTGGTTTGTCTGAGGTGCGAAAGAAGATTATTGGCACCCTTTCGAAAGGATTTAGGCAGCGGGTGGGTTTGGCGGATGCCTTGATCCATAATCCGCCCTTACTGATTTTGGATGAACCGACCGCGGGGCTAGATCCGCACCAGATCCGCTCGTTTCGTGAGTTGATCAAGGATCTTGGGCGAGATCGCACGATCCTGCTTTCCACCCATATTCTTTCCGAGGTGGAGATGGTGTGCGGGCGAGCGATCATCATCAACCGAGGAAAGATTGAGGCGTCGGATACTTTGGCAAACTTGGCCAAGAGAGTGCAGTCGGGGGCTCTGCAGATTGAGGTGAAGGCGAATCCCGTAGGAGCGAAGGAAAAGTTGTCAAAGTTGAGTGAGGTTGGAGCGGTGGTGGAGTTAAATCGGGTGGGAGAGTGGGTTTCTTTTGAGGTGACGGCTTTACCAGGGAAGGATATTCGCGGAGAAGTGGACGGTTTGATTAAGCGGGAAAACTGGCCTTTGCGAGATTTCCGTCGCGAGAAGGCCCGTCTGGAAGATGTTTTTGTCGAGTTGACGCAAGAATAGGAGCGAATGATGACCCGTGCATTTTGGACGTTATGGAAGCGAGAGGCAGGAGCGATCCTGCTTTCCCCGATCGCTTGGGTTCTCCTGACCTGCATGGCCTTGATTAATGGCTTTAGCTTTAGTCAGTGTGTGGCCTACCTCGGGCAGGGCGTACGAGAGTTCACGGTGATGCAGATCTATTTCTATATTTTCCATTTTTGGTTTCTCCTGATTATTCTCGTGCCGATTTTAACCATGAGACTTTTCTCGGAGGAGTATAAAACTGGCACGATTGAGATGCTCTTGACGGCGCCAGTGCGAGATGGGGATGTGATTCTTTCCAAGTTTGCTGGCGCGCTGTCTTTTTACCTTCTGTTGTGGATTCCCTCTTTGTTGGGGTTAGCGGTCTTTCAAGTGGTGACGCATCAAGCGGTGCCGGTGGCGTGGATTCCGTTGGGGCTTTCCTACTTGATGGTGACGTTGGTGGGGATGCTTTATCTCTCGATTGGGTTATTTACTTCGGTACTGAGTAAGAATCAGGCGGTCTCGGCTATGCTAAGCTTTACGATCATTGCCCTGCTGTTCTTTACGGGCTTTTTAAGTTATCTGGTGCGGGACCCTGGATGGCGGGAAGTGCTTACCTATATTTTTACTTTGGAGCAGATGCGTTCGTTCAGTGCGGGGCAGTTCGACTCTCGGCCGGTGGTCTTTTATTTGAGTGGGACGATATTCTTTCTCTGCTTAACCCAGCGGGTGATGGCGAACCGTACCTTGAAGGGATGAAGGCAAGATGAGTGCTGCCCCTCTTTCCCCTCCGCCCCTTTCGCCGTTGCGCAAGGCACGGCGACAGCAGGTCTTTTTGGGCTGGTTGTTTTTACCGATGCTGGTCTTCCTGCTTGCGGGTGTGAATTACATCGGTTGGCGCCATTACAAGAGGGCTGATTTTACTCTGAACCAATTGCAGGAGCTTTCAGGGCAGACGCTGAATCTTCTGAAGAATCTTGCGAGCGAGGTGACGTTGACGGCATTTCTCGCGCCGGAACAGGATACGACGGGCAGTTTGATTCAGGAGGACGTGCAAAAACTGCTCGATGAGTATCAATATCGGGGGGGTGGGAAGGTGAAGGTGGTTCTGGTGCGACCTTATCTGGATTTCCAAGCGGCGCAGAAGCTGGCGGAAAAGTTTAAGCTAACGAGTAATGAGAATGTCATCGTGGTTCAGTATGGGGAGCGTTCACGGGTGTTGAAGGTGGCGGAGATGGCAGAGATCGATTCTGGTGCAATGATGTCTGGGGGTGCGGCGCGGGTGAAAACCTTCCGAGCGGAGGAGAAAATATCTTCGGCGATTGGGGCATTGGTTCAGGGCAAGCCAGCGAAGATTTACGTCACGGAAGGCTCAGGAGAGTACAACCTCAACTCAACCGACCGAGATCCTAGTGGCTATTCCCTTTTATCGGCGCGGCTGGCTTCGCAGAATCTCGAGTTATTGCCGTTAAAATTGGCAGAGCAGGAGGGGGTGCCTGAGGATGCGGACGCACTTTTGGTGGCGGGTCCTAAATTTCAGTTGGCGGCTCCTTCGGTGGCGGCGGTGCGGGCCTACTTGGCGAAACCAGGAAAGCTGATCTTGTTGCTGGATCCTGGGGTGCCAACGGGTTTGGAGAATATTCTGGCGGAGCAGGGGGTGACGGTGAATCCAGACAAAATCTTTCGCAAGGTGGCGGTCTTAAGTACGGGTGGGCTGACGCAAGGGGTGAACGAGGAGACGGTGGGCACAAGGTTCTCGGGGCATCCTGCGATACGTTGGATTGAAAATGTGGGGGGATCGATTCGTCTTGGGCCGTGTCGGTCTCTTTCGATTCGGCCGGTAACGGCGGCATCGACGGCGAAGGCTGAGATGCTGGTGGAGACGTCCGATCGGTATTGGGCGAAGGGTTGGCCCTTGGCCGTGGGTAAAAAAACCGATTTTGCGGAGGGGGAAGATAGACATGGGCCCTTTGTGGTGGCGGCGGCGATTGATAGTTCTGCCCCTGGGGACAAGGGGAAGGAGGCGCTGGCGTTGAGGGCGGTGGTGGTCGGCTCGGCTTCGGCATTTGCGAATCAAAACATTTCTCCATTAGAAGTGGATTTCATGGTGAACTCAGTGAGTTGGATGTTGGGACGAAACGAATCGTTGGGAATTTCCCCGAAGACGCCGAAGGATTTCTCCCTTTCTTTGGATGAGGGTCAGCAAAGGATCATTATGCTAGCCACCTTGCTGGGCATTCCCCTAGTAACAGGATCCTTGGGATTTCTGGTTTGGTGGCGGCGGCGTAGTTGATGGAAATAGCGGGATGAGTGCGCGGTCTTTTCTGATTTCTCTGGGATTGGTGCTGGCCCTATTGATTGCTCTGAGCGTGTTGCAGCGCAAGGAGCCAGGAACGGAGAGGGGTGCCCGAGAATCTCGTCGGATGACCGATCTACCTGTTCGGGAGGCGGAACGAATCGAGCTGACAGGGCCGAAGGGGTTTTTCTCCTTTCGAAAAAAAGCGGAGAAGGAGTGGTTGTTGGAAAAGCCGATTCAGGGTGCAGCGGATGCGAGCTCGGTGGGACAGCTTCTTTCAGAAATTCAATTCGTGGAGACGTTGCAAAAAATGCCAGAAGGGAAAAAAGAGGAGGCTCTTTTGCAGTCGTTCGGGCTTGGGCAACCGACGCGTACGGTGCGGGTGGGAATGAAGGATGGGGAGTTGCAGATTGAGACGGGTCGTGAAACTCCAATTGCGGGGGGGATTTACGTTCGTGCGCGACAACCGGGTCGGCCTGAACTCATCGCGGTGGTGCAAAAGCAGTTAGCGGAATCGATGGATCGCGACTTAACCGGGTGGAGAGAAAAGCGGGTATTGCCGCTGGCGGTGTCTGAGGTGGAGGAGATTCTTTTGCATCAGGGGGCGTTGGAGGTGGAAGTGAGGAAAAAGGATGGAGAGTGGTCGATCCACAAACCGGTGGACGCTCCGGCGGATCCAGTGGCGGTGGGCACTGTTCTAGGGGAGATGTCTACTTTAAAGGCGGCGTCTTTTGTTTCGGATACAGGTGGAGATCTGGCGCTGTACGGATTGAATGCACCGGGGTTGGTTTTCGAATTACGGACAAAGGCGACGAATCGGATTCTGCAGATTGGGCAAGTAAATCCGCAAGATACGCAGCAGGTTTTTGCTCGGGTGTCTGATCAGCCTTCGGTTTTCCTTTTGTCGCGGTCGGCGATTGATGCCTTAGGGAAAATGGCGGATCGGGTGAGGGATAAGCGTTTGGTGACGTTTTCTTCTCCTGCGCAGGTGCAGTCGGTGGATTTTGCTGGGCGTGGGGGGGAATATCGTCTTCAGCGTGGGCAGGGCACAAACCAGTGGGCGTTGCGGGTGGGCGGGAAAGAGCGGGTGGCCGATGAGTTGAGGGTGGGGGCTTGGTTGGAGTATTGGCAGGAGGCGCGGGCGAGTCGTTTTCTTTCAACGGAAGATCCAGCGCGGATGGGTTTGAATAAGCCTCGGCAAACGGTGACTTTTTCTTGGTCGAATACCGTGGGAAGTGCGGGGTCGACGAATCGGGTGGAAACTTTGAAATTTGGAGATGATGCCAAGGAGGAGGTCTTCGCTCAGTTGGCGGCGATTTCCGGAGGAATGGCGTTGCCGATGGCTCTTTGGCGAAGTATTCCCGAGAGTCCGTGGAACTGGCTGAGGCAGGATTTGCTGCCTGCTGATTTCGGACCCGTGACGGGATTGATCTGGGCTTCAGGAGGATTACGCCATGAGTATCTTGCGGGAGCGGATGGGCGGTGGCGTGCCGAAGGGGTGGGGGCGGATGTTCCGGAAGCGGCGGGCTACGCGGCGCGATTAGCGCATCTGGAGGTGTCGCGGTGGACAGGAGAACCGCGCAAGGGTGACTTTAGTAAAACCGATGTCGAGATTGTGGTGCAGGGGGAGAAGGGGAAAAGGGCGAGGATTGTGGTGGGTCGTCCGATGGTGGATGGATTCGCTCCGGTGCATGTGGAGGGGGCTGAATTTGCCGGTCTGCTGTCACAGAATCAGGTGGGGCAGCTTAAGCAGGATCCTCGTTTACCCATCTCAACCCAGAGGTGACGCGGGAATTCTTTAGGTTAGATTGAAGCGATGGAACGGGATCGAAAAAGTGTCACGCCGCAGAACCAAGTCCGAGTACGACCTAAGCTGTATGGGGTAGCTCTTTATCTGGTGGCGGGAATTTTGCTGATTCAGGTTCTTTTCTGTATCTCGGTATTCGTTCTCAGACCCTACGCCCAGGGAAAAACCCCCGAAGGAATATTGAATAGTGAAAGAGCGAAAGCGGGAGAGTGGTGGGGTGGGGTAACTCGCTTTTTGCAGTCCCGAGTAACCAAGGGGATGATGGCACCGCGTGGAGAGACGAATGCGCCGGTGTCTGCGCCCCACTGAACATTTATGGCTGAGAAAAAAAGTCGGACTTGGATTTTGGCGGCGGCAGGGTTGGTGGGGATTCAAGTTTTAGTTTTGCTCGGGCTACTGAAGTTGCGCCATCAGGACACGGATGAGTCGCGAGAATGGTCGTTGGATCCGAAGGCGACGGTGGAGGAGGCGGCTCGGGAGAAGGAGTCGCGCGAGGCGTTGGGTAATCTGCCCTTGCCTGAGGGGACGAGGCGTTTGACGGTGGCGGGCGCGCAGGCGGCGGCGCCGCAGGCGGAGGATCTTTTGGAGCAGGCGAGGGAGCTGCAAAATCGAGGACAACTGGATTTGGCGGAGAAATTGCTGGGGCAAGCTCAGGCTAAGGCACCTGAGAATAATCGGATTCGGGTGGCGTCGGCTTTGTTGGCGGAGGCGCGGCAGGATTCGGCCTTGGCGCTGCAACGTTGGCGGGAGTGTATTCAAGCGAGTGACCCAAGCGGGACGATTCGGCGGTTGGCCTTGGCGCGAGCGAGGGTAGTGGAAGAGAGGATGCGACTTGAGCAGGTGGCGAGGCAACGAGAGGAAAGCTTGGCGAAGAACTCGCGGAAACTGGCTCTGGCAGGGGTGGTGGAGGAGAAGACCGCGGGGGAGGGGCGACGAGTTACTTGGAATGTAAGGGCGGTGAGTGGAAATCGTCCATTGGATGCCGGGAAAGTGGCGGTGCGGGTGACTTTTTTTGAGCGTGGTCCGAATGGAGTTTTGCAAAAGAGTGAGGGAGGACTTCCGCGTTGGGAGAAGGGGCCTCCGTTGGTTGAGGGTGATGGATGGCGGAATCTTTCAGCGGAAGCTCGGCCCAGTGCGGAATCTAAATATGCGGGATACTCGTGGCAGCTTTTTTACGATGGAGAGTTGCAGGATGAGCGAATTCAGCCTGCGTCCTTGCGGGGTGTTTTACGTGAAATCCCGCGGAGCTGACGGGGCTCGAACCCGCAACCCCCGCCGTGACAGGGCGGTGCTCTAACCAATTGAGCTACAGCTCCAACCAAGATAGAAATATACCTGCGATGGCGAAGAGACCAAGTCAGGATTTCACGGCTGAGGTAGTCGTGGTGGGGAGTGGGATTGCGGGGTTGAGCTTTGCCCTGAAGGCATCCCGGCATGCGCGGGTCCTTTTATTAACAAAAAAGAACGCGGCGGAATCGAATACCAACTACGCGCAGGGGGGGATTGCCTGTGTAACTTCGGCGGAGGACTCCTCCGAGTTGCATGTGCAGGACACGATGGCGGCGGGGGCGGGGTTGTGTCGGGAGGCGGTGGTCAGGCAAGTGGTGCAGGCTGGTCCGGCTCGAGTGGCGGAGTTGATTGCGCTGGGGGTGAAGTTTACGGCGAAGCAGGTTGGGAGTGGTCAGGGGTTAGATCTGGGTAAGGAGGCGGGACACAGTAAGCGGCGGGTTTTGCATGCGGGGGATATTACGGGGAAGGAGTTGGAGAAAGCTCTTTTGGCGGCGGTGCGTGCCTCGCGGAACATTGAAGTCCGAGAGGATTTGGTGGCGATTGATTTGGTTACCTCGAAAAAACTGAAGAAGCCGGGGCCGAATCAGGTGAAAGGGCTTTATGTTTTAGAGAGTGCGAGGCAGCGGGTTTTAGCAATCTCCGCGCGGATGGTAGTTTTGGCTACGGGGGGGTGTGGGAAGTGTTATCTCTACACGACGAATCCGCCGATTGCGACTGGGGATGGGGTGGCGATTGCGTATCGGGCGGGAGTAGCGATTGCGAATATGGAGTTTGTCCAGTTTCATCCTACCTGTCTTTTTCATCCCACGGCACCGACTTTTCTGATTTCGGAGGCGTTGCGTGGAGAAGGGGGATTGGTGGTGGATGCGCAGGGAAAGGATTTCACGAAAAAGAGGGATGCGCGGGGTTCGTTGGCGCCACGAGATATTTTGGCGCGGGCGATTGATGAGGAGATGAAGGAAACGGGGGCGCCCTGTGTGTTTTTGGATATTCGTTCCCGTGGGGCGGGCTTTTTGGAAAAACGTTTTCCTGCGATTACGGCGACTTTACGTAGGTTAGGCATTGATCCTGCGAAGCAATCGATTCCGGTGGTGCCGGCGGCACACTATCAGTGTGGGGGTGTGCCCGCGAAGTTGGATGGATCGACCCAACTTCAGGGTTTATTGGCGTTGGGGGAGGTGGCCTGCACTGGGTTGCATGGGGCGAATCGGCTGGCGAGTAATTCTTTGCTGGAGGCGTTAGTGATGGCCCATCAGGCGGCGGAGGCTCTGCCCGAGAAGCTAGCTGGTTTGGGCAAGGCTGGGCCTATTCCTGGGTGGAAAGAGGGGAAGGCTCATGATGCGGATGAGATGGTGGTGTTGACTCATAACTGGAAGGAGATCCGGCAGTTGATGTGGGATTACGTGGGGATCGCGCGGACGAATAAGCGGTTGTTGCGGGCTCGGTCACGATTGAGACTGCTTTTGCAAGAAGTGCAGGAGTTTTACTGGAACTTCCGAGTGACGAGTGATTTGTTGGAGTTACGGAACTTGGCGTTATGTGCGTCACTGATTGTGGAGTCGGCTTTGAGGAGGAAGGAGAGTCGGGGCCTGAATGCGAATGCGGACTATCCGAAAAAGAAAAAGATGGCTAGGGACACCTTAATCAACCCTTGAGGGGCATCGTGCTGGCAGCATGGTGCGGAAGGGGAAGCCGAAGCGTTGCCCTTGCCGAAGGGTCTGCTAGAACTTTTTGATGGCAACGAAGTATAAAGTTTTTGTGACTGACGGGGTATCCCCGAGTGGGGTGGGCGTTTTAAAGGCATGCCCGCAAATTGAAGTGATCGAAAGTCCGACACTCAAGGAGAAGGAGCTACTGGAGAAGTTAAAGGGGTGTGATGCCTTGATTGTGCGAAGTCAAACTCAGGTCAGTAAAGTAATACTGCAGAGGTGCCCAACGATTCGTGCGGTCGGCCGGGCGGGGGTGGGCGTGGACAATGTGGATGTGGATGCCGCGACGGAAAAAGGTGTGGTGGTGATGAACACTCCCGCAGGCAATACGATCAGCACGGCGGAGCAGGCTTTCACGCTTTTGCTGGGGCTGGCCCGACATTTGCCCTTAGCCCATGCCTCGATGGTGGCGGGGCAGTGGGATCGGAAAAGTTTTCAGGGAACGGAGCTGAACGGGAAGACGCTGGGAATTTTAGGGATGGGTAGGATTGGAGGAGAAGTGGCTCGTCGGGCGATTGCTTTTGGGATGAGGGTGCTGGCCTATGATCCGTATCTTTCAGCGGGGAAAGCGAGGAGCCTGCAGGTAGAATTGATGGATCGGGTGGAAGATCTGCTTCCGCAGGTTGATTTCATTACGATGCATCTACCGATGACCGATGAGACGAAGGGGATTTTGAGTGAGGAAAGGCTGAAACTTTGCCGCAAGGGCGTGAAGATTGTGAATTGTGCGAGAGGAGGGTTGGTTTCGGAGGCGGTACTGCTCCAAGCGATTGAGGCGGGACAGGTAGGCGGTGCGGCCTTGGATGTTTTTGAGGAGGAGCCACTGACTGCGGATCATCCGTTACGGAAGAACAAGAAGGTGATTCTGACTCCCCACCTGGGGGCCTCTACGGCGGAAGCACAGGAGAGCGTGGGGATCGAGATCGCTGAGGCGATCCGGGATTATTTGACCGAGGGTGCGGTACGGAACGCAGTGAACATTCCGAGTGTGGATGCGCGGACGATGGCCAAGCTGCGTCCGCAGATTGAGTTTGGGTTTAGGCTCGGGCGGTTGCTCTCGCAGATTGCCCCCGCTCGGTGCGATCGTTTGACGATCAGTTATGCTGGAAAAATTGGGGAAGAGGACACGACCCCGATCACCCGGAGTATTTTGAAGGGATTTCTCTATGGTGCGGGTGGAGGGGAAGTGAATGAGGTGAATGCCCCGAAAATGGCAGCGAATCTCGGGCTGAAGTTGAGCGAAACCAAGCAGGCGGAACCCGGGGAGTATGCCGAGCTGATTTCGGTGAGGGCAGGACAGGATTTGAAAGAGGCTGAGGTAAGTGGGACGTTTTTTGGAACGAGTCCGCATATCGTCCGGATCAATGATCAGTGGATGGAGGCGAGGCCAGAAGGATTTTTACTGTTGATGGAAAATAAGGATCGGCCGGGGATTGTCGGTTGGATCGGAACACTGTTAGGCAAGCACAAGGTGAATATTGCGAGTATGACGCTGAGTCGGAGTGCACCAGGATCGAAGGCGCTGAGCGTATTGAATCTGGATTCGGCCCCTGGGGATGAGGTGTTGAAGGAGATGCTGGCGGATAAGGACATTACGTCGGTCAAAGTCGTTAAGATTTAGCGGGGGAGGTAGCGGTGGGGGCGGGTTATTGGTATGGAGTTATCAAGATATCAGTTCTTGTTCAAAGTCGTTGATAGATAGGGCTTGTATATGGTGATCCCCAATGTTCTTGCAAAGTTATTCACATAGCGGTTAGGCGGTTATTCGGGGCTATTTTAGGGAGTCTCGATCGTTTTTAAGATTCGGGATAGGTTTTGGACATGTGGATGGCACTGCTCATTGGCTGGTTAGGGGTCTGGTCTGCTGCTTTAGCCGAGGAAAGGTACCCAGAGGGGATGACGATTTTGGAGACGCCGAAGAGCGGGGAAATGCAGGTGGTGACGGGAAGCAAAGTTGATGTGGATGTGACACGGGAACCGGCTTCTACTTTCAAAGTGGTGATTGCCTGGGCGGCACTGGATCAGGGATTGGTCCAAGATGTAGAGACACCGTTGAAGGGCGCGGAGGGGTTGGGGTTAAGGCAGTCACTCCAGAAATCGATCAACCCGCCCTTTGCTCTTTTAGCGGAAAAAATCGGAGGAGAGGTTTT
This sequence comes from Verrucomicrobia subdivision 6 bacterium, assembly GCA_945876115.1. GTDB lineage: Bacteria > Verrucomicrobiota > Verrucomicrobiia > Methylacidiphilales > Verrucolacustridaceae > Verrucolacustris. The sequence goes on from CAMCNF010000006.1 coordinate 17,175, forward strand.
GGGGGAGTACGCGGAGCGGAGCGGTCTGATCGAGGGAAAGATCCTGAAGAGTTGGATGAGGGCAGGAGGCCAGGAGGCGGTCCACGGGGGGAATCTTAAAACAACCCTGCGAAGGGAGCATTCGATGGCGGTGGGGTGGATGCGTGGCACTGCTCCTTGGAACGGCAAAGTGGGGAAAAAGTTGCAGGAGGCGTTGGTTTGGAAGGGGGAGAAGGTTTTCTTGCGGGCCAAGACCGGCTCTTACGGGGGTTGTCTTTGGATGACGGGATATGGGGAGGACAAGGCGGTGACAGTCTTTATGCTGGGAGAAGTCGGAGGGCGGCATGAGGTTGTGAAAGCCTTTTTCAGCCGATGGGGCGTAGAACCTGCCAGCCTGTAATTAAAAATCTTCGTTAATAAGTTTGGGTTGGCACTTGTTTGATTTGTTCTTCTTCAGCACTTTAGATTCTCGATGATTTCCCGATATTCCCGCCCTGAGATGAGTTCCTTGTGGTCCGAAGAGGCCAAGCTCGCGCGTTGGCTAGAAATTGAGATTTTGGCCTGTGAAGCGATGGCTAACCGCCGAATCATCCCGCGGAAGGACGCACGCACGATCCGACGAAAAGCTAAATTCGATATTCGGCAGGTTCGTCGCAATGAGATTCGCACTCGTCACGATGTTTTAGCTTTTTTAGAAGATGTTGCTTCTCATGTGGGTCCTGCAGGGCGGTGGATTCATCAGGGTCTGACCTCATCCGATATTTTGGATACGACTTTGGCTTGGCAGTTGCGGGATGCGGCCGATCTCCTTCTGGTTGGTGTACGCAAAGTAAAAGCGGCGGCGGCGATGCGCGCGCGAAAGCATCGGGGAATGCTAACAATTGGCAGGACTCATGGAATCCATGCGGAACCTACAAGTCACGGGATTCGGATGGCACTTTTGCATGATGAATTTTGCCGAGCGGAGGAGAGGTTATTGGCGGCACGGAATGAGATATCGGTTGGAAAACTTTCGGGTGCGGTGGGCACCTATGCCCACCTTGATCCCTCGATCGAAGCGTACGTTTGTAAAAAACTAAAGCTGAAGCCTGGTGCGGCAACGCAGGTGGTGCCGCGAGATCGGCATGCGGCGTTTGCCTTGGCACTTTCCTTGGTGGCGGCGAGTGCGGAGCGGTGGGCGACTGAGTTTCGGCATCTGCAAAGGACGGAGGTGGGAGAGGTGGAGGAGCCTTTTGCCAAGGGTCAGAAGGGTAGCAGTGCGATGCCGCACAAGCGGAATCCTGTGAATGCGGAGAGGATTTGTGGTTTAGCACGAATTGTCAGGGGGCACGCAGTAGCGGCTTTAGAAAACGTGGCGCTTTGGCACGAACGAGATATTTCCCATAGTTCGGCAGAACGGATTCTTTTTCCCGATTCAACCGTTCTTTTGGATTTCATTCTAGCGGATTTAGAAGCTTTGGTTCGCGGACATAAGGCGGATGGCAAACGTATGTTGGCAAACTTCAAGGCCTCGCGTGGGCTGTGGGCATCTCAAGGGGCTCTGCTGGCTTTGACTCGAGCAGGATTGGAACGGCGCAAGGCCTATGAAGCGGTCCAGAAGCACGCGATGGCGACTTGGAATGAAGGTGGGGATGAGTTTACCACGCGATTGGAAGGGGATCCTGAATTAGGAAAGAAAATCGGTCGGAAAGGGTTGCGGGATGCGGGCAATGCCCATCGTCACTTGCGCTACGAAAAGTTGATTCACCGACGTTGCGGACTCTAAGAATCTTTGCGGATAAGAGTCCTCTGGATTGGGGTAATTAAGGGGTGGTGGGCTCGGACTTTTTCTCTAGCCCGTGGGAACCGATGAAAACAAAGGCGAGACTCCAACCTGAAAGGGCGAGAAGAAAGAACGGGACTTGGAGCGCGAGGGGCAGGCCATAGAGAATGATGAGGAGTGGTCCCCAATAGACGAAGTCAGGAAGAATAAGGGGTAGGACGCGATCTCGGTAGAGGCGCCAGCTCCAGGATCGGAGAATGCGCAGAGGTGACCAACCGAGTTCCAGCCAAAGGAAGTAGCTGACGGCGAGGGGAAGGGCGAACCAAGGAATGAATCCGAAAAAATCGAGGGCGATCTTAGGGGCGACGACTTGCCAGGTAGCTCCGACTCCAAAGAGGGTTGCTTGGAGGAGGTAAAAAAGATCCACGAGGAGTCCGTTGGCGGCGAAAAAAAGAAAATTCCAACCCAGCCGGCGGAGTCGGGTTAAATCCCAGGTTCGGTCAGGACCGACAATGGTACGGGCGAGCTCAGGTAGGACCGTGCCAGCTAGGGCGGTAAGAAGCGCGCTGAGGGCGATTCCCCCTTCTGTCTTCCATTGAGCAAAAGAATCGCAGGCCGTGTGGACCGCGGCCGAATGGTGGTAGGAAAAAAAGAGAGCAATCCCAATGGCCTGGAAAAATATGAAGATGCGGTAGAAGGTACGGACGGCAAGGAGACCTGGGCGAAGAGCGTCCCAGAAAGTCCAAGGAGCGGAGAGGCGTTCAGGCCTCAAACGAGGTGCCGCAACCGCAGGTCTGCTTGGCTTTGGGATTAACAATTTTAAAGCCGGTGTGAGTCAGTTCTTCTTCGTAATCGAGAAGGCATTCACTGAGGAGGGATGCGCTATCAGCGGCGACGAAAAGGCGGGCGCCATCTTTTTCTAATGTTTCATCCGAGGGTTCAGCGGTGGCAATGCGCATCCCGTAGGAAGAGCCGGCGCATCCACCTTTCTCAATAAAGAGACGAAGACCTTGGGTTGAATCTGCGGAGGAAAGAGTTTTGATATGGAGAGCGGCGCGATCGGTCAGCTGGATCATGAGAGCATGGTAAAGGAGGAGGCAGAGGGTGTCAAAAGGGGGCTAAGGTTTAAGGGTTTTAGATCTGGGAAAATCTGCGAGAAAAGAGAGATGCACGCAATGATTCTGGTACAAGATTTAGCCTTGATCATGGCGTCCGCGGCGGTGGCGGCAGTGATTTGTCAGCGACTAAAACAGCCAGTCGTTCTGGGATATATTTTGGTTGGGGTCCTGATTGGTCCGAATACACCTCCGTTCAGTTTGGTTGCTAACGAGGATGAAATTAAATCCTTGGCAGAGTTGGGGGTGGTCTTGTTGATGTTTTCGGTTGGGCTGCATTTTAGCTTTCGAAAGTTGAAGGAAGTGGGGGTGACGGCGGTGGTGGCGGCGGTGGTAGAAGTCGGAGCGATGTTTTTCTTAGGGGAACGGTTGGGGCGGTACTTCGGCTGGAGTGCGATGGACTCGATCTTTCTCGGTGCGATTATGTCGATTTCTTCTACGACAATTATCGCCAAGGTGCTGGAGAGCCTGGGATTTTTGCGGCAAGGCTTTGCCAAGTTGATTTTCGGGATTTTGATTATCGAGGACATTCTGGCGATTGCCATGATGGGACTGTTGACGCGGTTGGGCACGACGGGCGAGGTGGACTTGGCTTCTTCGGGACAGGGCCTACTGAAGTTGATTCTTTTTTGCGTGGCGGTGGCGGTGGTAGGTTTCCTCGTCATTCCGCGGCTCATTTCGCTAGCGGGCAAAAGCCGATCAGACGAGGTGCTCTTGATCACGGTACTGGGTATGGTGTTTGGTCTCGCCTTATGGTCGGCAAAGTTAGGATACAGTATCGCCCTAGGATCTTTCTTGGTCGGAGCGGTTGTGGCGGAAGTGAAAGAGGTACATCGGATTGAGCGACTGGTTGCGCCGCTACGAGACTTATTTAGCGCAATCTTTTTTACTTCGTCGGGAATGCTGATTCGGTTTGATCTTTCGCTGCAGGGAGTGGGTCAACTTGCCTTAATTTCTTTCGTTCTGATATTCGGAAAGATTGGGTGGGTTACTTTCGGAGCTTTGCTCGGTGGGTGTGATATGCGAGCGGCGTTGAGAACGGGATTGAGCCTGGCTCAAATTGGAGAGTTTTCCTTTATCATCGCTGGGCTGGGGATGGCGCTGGGGTCAACGGGGTCGAGATTGTATTCTCTGGCCGTTTTGGTTTCGGCGGTGACGACGTTAACCACGCCTTACCTGATCTCGTGTTCAGGGCCGGTTGCCGATTGGTTGGAGCGCCGAGGGCCTCGCTGGTTTGTGGATTTCTGGGGTTGGTATCACTCGGGATGGAAAGGTTTCCAGTCTGCTCCGCATAATCGTCGTGCTACGGCGCGTTCGATGGTGCGAAAACTTCTCGGGCAGTTGGGGTTGCAGTTAGCGTTGATGACGGCACCGATTGTCGGGGCGGCGGGTCTTTGGCAAGCCTATCGGAATCAGTTGCCAGAAATATTTCGAGTTGCTTGGTGGGGAGGGCCTCTTTTTTGGCTGGGCGGGGCTCTCTTGGCGTTACCGGTAGTGGTTGCTTTTATTCGGAAATACCATGCTTTTGGAATTCTAGTATCCGAGATGGCGTTTCGGCGAGGAGAGGGCAACGAAAGGGCGGGACCAACTCGGGCTTTGGCAACATTCCTGGTTTGTGGCATGGGTTACATCCTGCTGGGGTCTTATTTAATTTTGATTAGTAGTCCGTTATTGCCGAGCACCCACTTGGTCTTAGGGCTGGTGGGGGCGGTGGCTTTTCTGGGGTTGGGGATTCGGCGACGATTAGTGAAAATCTATTCGCAGGGTCAAGAGAGCATTCAAAAAACGTGGCAAGTGGCGCCAGATCAGCCGCCGATTCAGCTTCCAGGAAATTCCCAAGTTCGTTCTTATCGGGTTGAAAAAGATTCCCCATTGGTGGGGCAGACCTTGCACGAAATTGAGCTAAGAAAACGATGTGGGGTAGTGGTGGTGGCGATCGAGAGGGCGGACGGGAATGTGGTTTCGCCAGGGCCGAACGAGAAAGTCGGTATTGGAGATGAGTTATTTATTTTCGGTGGGGCGGATCAGCTGAATGCGGCGGAAGAGTTCTTTAAAACTCAACAGGTCACTTCGGTATAGGGAAGCGGTGGGGCGGGCGCTTTTCCGAGTGAGCGAGTTTCGGACGGGTGCGATACCAATGAAAGAGGAGGAGTTGGGCGAGGCCACGGTGGCGACCAAAGTGTTCTAGGGACCACTTCTCGAGTTCGGAAATGCGAAAGGGTTTTCTTTTCTTGGGAAAATAGAGTTCTCGTAAGAGACGATCGACCCAAACATCGATGGGGAAGGCGTCCCAACGACCGTAGGCGTAAAGCAGGACGCAGCGGGAGATTTTTGGGCCAACTCCTGGCAAGAGTTCGAGGTGCGCGGCAGCTTGGGGGGTGGGTAGCGAGGAGGAGATTTCTAGGAGTGAGGGTTGGGTTGCAATGATTTGGGCAGTGGCGAAGAGGTGTTTGGCGCGATAGCCAAGACCGCAGGAGCGAAGGGCGGTTTCGCCCGCGCGAGCGAGAAGGTTAGCGGATGGGAAAAGATGGTGGGGACCGCCAAAGGAGTTTCGCAGGCGGGTGTTGATCTGGCGGATTTGGACGATTTGTTTAAGGGATGAGCAGATGAAATTGGCAAGGCATTCCCAAGGATCTTCGCGAAGAGCTCGCAGGCCAGGGTAAGTTTTTCGCGCGGTGGCAAGAGAGAGGTCGGATTTAGGAAAGGTGGAAAGAAGAGAGTGCCAAGGGAGATCGAAAGTGAAATAGTGGCTGAGCTGAGCTGGGGAGAGATTCGGATTATCCCAATGGAGAGTTTGGGCATCGGAGGTAAGACGAACGGGCTGGTGGGCGATCCAGCCGGAAAAAGTTCCTGGAGAAACCTCATTCCAGCAGAAGCTTTGCCCTCCGAGGAGAGTGGAGGGGCAGTCGAGAGGGCAGGGGAGCTGGAGGGAGGGCATGGGCGGGATTCAGTTTAATGGTTTATGGGAGGCAGAGAAGTGGGATGATCGGAGGAATGAAAACTTGGTGCTGTGTGATTGGATGGATATGGGTGGGGGGTGGTCTTGTTTGGGGTCAGCTAGGGGAGGAGCCTGTGCGAAAAGCGGAGGCGCTCGAGGAGGAGGTGCGTTTAGCCACACCTGTGGAGGAGGTGGTGCGAAAAGCGGAGAAGGTGGATAAGCCGAAAACGGACACGGGGCAACCGGTTGATCCTAAGGAGCCGATACGGGTGAAGATTGAGTCTCCGTTGGACGGACAAGTGGTGGACTGGGAGACGGTAGATGTGTTTGTGGGGGTAGAGAACTATGCTTTAGGCGAGGGTGGGAATCGTTTGCATGTGATATTGGACAACGGCTCGCCGATGGAACAAGCGAGCGAGCGTAAGCCGACAATTTTGCGTAGTTTGGCCCCAGGGGCGCATTCGTTGCGGGTCTACGCGGTCAAGCCGGATGGAAAGATGCTGGCGGATTTGAAGGCGAGTGATCGGATCAACTTTTTTGTAAGGAGGAAAGATTTTTCGAATTTTCAGCCTTGGAACAGTCCGTACTTAACGGTGAATCTGCCTCAAGAAGGGATGGTTTATCCTGATGGGGAGGGAAAAGTATGGCTAGATTTTCGGGCGCATAATGCGCCGTTGGCAAAAGATAAGTTTAGGGTGAAAGCACAGTTAGACGGGGTGGAGACGATTTTGAGTAAAGAAGAGTCGTATCCTTGGGGTGGGTTGGCGGAGGGAAGACACCGGTTGCTGGTGGAGCTAATCGATGAGGATGGAGATCCTGTTTCGGAGATGTTTGCGCGAGTGGAGCGAACGATTGAGGTGCCGCGGATGGTTAAGGCGGTGAATCCGAATGAGGCTGATTCGGCGAATCTATGGTTGAGAAAAAAAACGAAGCCGACGCAGTGAGAGGATAAGAGGCGGATGGTTTAGATTTTTTTGTCTTCTTGCATTTTCTGGAGTCGGAGTTGGCCGCAAGCGGCGTCGATATCGTGGCCTTTTTCGCGGCGGACGGTTGCGCGAACTCCAGCGGCCAGGAGGGTTCGGCAGAAGAGGTGGATGGCGTCTTCGGTGGGTCGTTCGTAGGGGAGTCCTTCGACTTTGTTGTAGGGGATGAGGTTGACTTTGGCGTGGAGTCGTTTGGCGTGTTGGGCGAGGAGGCGGGCTTGTTCGGGGCTATCGTTGATGCCTGCGAGGAGGATGTATTCGAAGAAGATCAGTTTTTTACGAGCAGCGATAAAGATATCGCAGGCAGCGAGGAGGCGTTCCATGGGGTAGCGTTTATTGACGGGCATGATTTGATCGCGGACCTCATCGCTGGCGGCGTGGAGAGAGAGGGCGAGGCGGAAGGGGAAGGGGTGGTGAGCAAGTTCTTCGATTTGGGGAGCGAGACCGCTGGTGGAGATGGTGACATGGCGGGCGCCCATGCCGATGTTGGCTGGGGAGATGAGGAGATCGAGGGCAGAGAGGAGATTGGGGAGATTGGCGAGAGGTTCGCCCATACCCATGAAGACAAGATTGTCGGCTCGGCGTCCAGCGATCCGGGCGGCTTCGAGAACTTGGCCGATAATTTCGGCGGCGGTGAGATTTCGACGCCAGCCATCGAGTCCGCTGGCGCAGAAGCGGCAACCGTAGGCACAACCGACTTGGCTGGAGACGCAGATGGTGAGGCGGGCACTGCGGGTACCAGTTTTGCTGAGGGTGGCGGGGATGAGAACGGATTCGATGAGCGATCCATCGCCAAGTTTCCAGAGAAACTTTCGGGTGGTGTCCTCGGAGCCTTGGATGGTGATGGGTTCGGCGGCACGGAGTCGGAAGCGGGAAGCTAGGGAGGTGCGGAGGGGGAGGGAGAGGTCTGTCATTTCATCGTAAGAGGAGACGAAGCGCTGGAGGATCCAGGTACGAATCTGTTTTTCGCGATAGGGCTGGTCCCGAGGGAGATCCCAGGTGGCCACGGGTTGATCGAGGAGGAGGGGTAACATTTTGATTAAGCTACCATAACGCAATATTTGACCTACGACCCCACCGGGCTAGCGGGCACCACGACCGAAAAGGACGGCGGGGATAGTGCGAAGGAGGATTTGGATATCGAGCCAGAAAGACCACTGGTCGATGTATTCGAGATCAAGGCGAACCCAATCCGAGAAATCCTTTACTTCGTTGCGGCCTGAGATTTGCCAGAGGCAAGTCATTCCTGGAGTGACGCTGAGTCGGCGTCGTTGGGCGTTGGCAGTCATGGCGAGGGTTTCGTAGGTGGGAAGGGGGCGAGGACCGACGAGGCTCATCTGGCCGAAAAAGACATTAAAGAGTTGGGGGAGTTCATCGAGAGAGGTGAAGCGGAGGAAGTTACCTACTTTGGTGACTCGAGGATCTTTTTTGATCTTAAAGACTGGGCCACTCATTTCGTTTAGGGCTTTAAGTTCGGCGTGCTGCATTTCTGCATTACTGACCATAGTGCGGAATTTGTACATGGTGAAAGGGTCGCCATGACGACCGCTACGCTGTTGAAGGAAAAGGGCGGGCCCGGTGGATTCAAGTCGGATGGCGATCCAGATGATGGCAAATACAGGGGAAAGGAGTAGGAGAAGAAAGAGACTGCTCAGGCGATCAAAGAGAATTTTTAAGATGGATTGCCAGGTTCCGCCTCGAGCTGAGCGGAAGACAAGGAGGTTGCGGTTCATGATATCCTCGAAGTGGGCTCGGGCGATTTGGGTGCCGACGAAGTCAGTGCTTAGCCAAGCTTCCACTCCTTCTTCTTCACAGGCTTGAATGGCTTTGACGGACCAAGGGAGGTTGCTGGGCTCGACTTCAAAAAGAACGATGCCGGCTGATTCGCGGTGGAGAATATTGATAAAATCTTCAATTGAGTTTTCTTTGGGATGGAGAAGGTGGGCGACGCGAACGGAGGCGGCCGAGTCGGCAAAGAGATTGGCCCAGCGTTCGGCGCTGGTTTCGGAATCGGAGATGAGGATGAGGTTGGCGGAGTATTGACCTGCCTGGCGTCGCGATTGGCTGAGGCGACGGAATAACTCTTCTCGCACAACTAGCATGAGGGAATAGATGGGGATGAAGAGGACAAAGACGATGCGACTAGGGCTTTCCTTTAAAAAAAAGATTAAGGAGACAGCTAAGAGGAAAAGCACAAGAGAGACCTCCATCATTGAGCTGAAGACACCTCCGCGTTTCCGAATCGAGAAGTGGCGATAAATGCCACGCCTTTCGAGAATGATGGGGGCAAGGAGGCCCATGAGGATGGCGTATGGCAAATAGATAGAAATCTGTCCAATTTCGTGACTTTCCATAGGGATAAAACGAGGCAGAAACTGGATTCGCAGTAGGTAAGCGAGGAGCATGGCACCAGTAGCGCAGAGGCCATCGATGATTTGCAGTCCAAGGCGCGTTGTGCGGAGATCGCTAAAAATCATGGGTTCTACTTTGCACGATGGATGAGAGCACGCCAAGAGGTAGAAAGGTGTTGAGCGGCGTCGGAGGCAAGGACGGCTGGGCCGCCAGATCGCGCGACTTGATCGGAGGCGAGGCCATGCCAAGAAACGGCGAGGCGTGCGGCATCGTAAGGAGGGTAGCCTGAGGCCAGCAGACCCGTGAGAAGACCGGCGAGGAGGTCGCCCATACCCGCGGTGGCTTGGGCGGGCCCCCCCGAGCCGTTGAAGCTGAAAGGGTGCGAGGAGGTGGCGATGAGAGTGTGGGCTCCTTTAGCAATGAGCAGAGTGGAGGGAAATTTTCTGAGCCATTCTTGAGCGGCCTCAGCGCGATCAGTGATGGGATGGCCAAGGAGTTGGGCCAGCTCTCCTGCGTGGGGGGTAAGAAGAAGAGGGCAGGTGGCAGTGGCGAGGAGAGCGGGATGGGCGGCAATGATTTCGAGTGCGCCGGCATCGAGGACAAGGGGAATTTTGGCGATGGGGAGAAGTTGAGTAAGAAAGTTTTTTAAGGCGGGAGAGGGGGGCAGGCCTGGCCCGACAAGGGCAGCGGAGGCACGGTAGAGAAAGATCTCTGGATTTGGAAAGGAGCCAGGTTTGATGGGTGCGAGGAGAAGTTCGGGTAGATGGGGAGAAAGGGGAGTGGCGACGGTGCGATCGGTAAAAAGGCGAACAAATCCTGCGCCTGAGCGGAGAGCGCCTGACGAGGCGAGATTGGCTGCTCCTAGATATTGGGCCGAGCCTGCCCAGAGGTGGACGGTGCCAGCGGAATGCTTATGGAGGGAGGCGGAGCGGGAGCGAATAATTTTCCAAGCTTCTTGCGGTAAAAAGAAATCAGCAGAGAGTTTTGGGGAGGGGGTGCCGAAATCGATCGGGACGCCACGGAGTTGACCGATCACGGGAAGAGCGGGATCGCGCAGGCAACCTGTTTTAACTGAGCCGAGAGCGAGAGTGAGATCAGCGGGAAAGACTGGACCGGGGACGGCGCCAGTGGCGGGGTGGAGGCCCGAGGGAAGATCAATCGCGACATAGAGGTCGGCTGAGCGTTTTTCTTGAGCGACCCAAGTAAGAATTGCCCCTTCGGCGGGACGGGGTGGAGGAATGGAACCGAGTCCGAGGAGTCCATCGATAACCAGTCGAGGTCCTTGGGTCTGGAGAAAGCGGGAGGGTTTGGCGGGCCAGACGATGGCTTTTTTCCAGAGTTTGGGTTTGATCCGAGAATCAGGATGGAGACGCCGGCCGACGGGGCGAGAAAGGAGGTATTCGACGGACCAACCGAGATCTTTGAGTTCGAGAGCGAGAAGGACAGCATCGTCTCCGTTATGGCCTGGGCCGACGAGGATGAGGGCGACGCTAGGTGCTGGAAGGAAAGGGGTGAGTTCAGGGAGCGCCCCCGCGATAGCTTGGCGCATGAGATCTTTGATCCGGGCACCCGCTTGGATACCTCTTTCTTCCCAAGTGCGGGCGAGGTCAGGAGGGAGAACGATCATGGGCCAAGAAGGATGACGGTGGCGGCGGAGTGGGTTCGGGTATGGGTGAGGGTGACAAGAGAGCGGGTGATGCCTCGAGTTTGGGCAAGGGTAGCACCAGCATGATGAAAGAGGAGAAAAGGTTCTCCGGTTGAGTGGCGACCGATTTCCAATCCGAGCCAAGGCAAGAATTGGCCGATGCCTGTGCCAAAGGCTTTGGAGGTGGCCTCTTTAGCGGCGAAGCGAGCGGCGAGGTGAGTGGCAGGACGCGCTTGGGTGCGGGCGTAGGCGATTTCGTTGGGAAGGAAAATACGTTCAAGAAACCGATCGCCGAAGCGGTGGAGGGAGTCTTCGATGCGGTCGATTTCGACTAGATCCATACCGAGGCCGAGGATTCTTTCGGGGTTCATTTTTTTGTGATGGCTTGGAGGAAGTCGCGGACACTTTGTTCGAGGCCGACGTTGATGGCATGGGCGACGAGAGAGTGACCGATGTTTAGAGTATGGAGGTGGGGGAGGGAGAGGAGATCGGAGAGATTGGAGAGGCGAAGGCCGTGGCCGGCGTTGACTTGGATCTTGAGATGGTGGGCCTGTTCGGCTGCGGATTTTAGTTTAGCGAAGTGGGTGGGTCGTTCTGTAGGGCTGGCATCGGCGAAGCTGCCTGTGTGGAGTTCCACGACGGGGGCTTGAAGGGCAGCGGCAGCATCGATTTGGCGTGGGTCGGGATCGAGGAAAAGGCTGACAAGAATATTGGCCTGATGGAGTTTTTGAATCATGGGGCGGAGAGAGTTGATTTTGGCGACGGCGTCGAGGCCTCCTTCAGTGGTGACTTCGGCGCGGTTTTCGGGGACGAAGCAAACTTCTGCAGGTCGGAGGCGAAGGGCGAAGTCGAGCATGGCGGGAGTGGCAGCCATTTCTAGGTTAAGCTTTTCGCGGCATTCGCGGCCGAGTCGAAGAACGTCGTCGTCTTGGATGTGGCGACGATCTTCGCGGAGGTGGACGGTGATGGAGTGAGCACCGGCGCTGAGGCAGAGCAGGGCGGCGGGAACGGGGTCGGGTTCGGGCACGACACCAGGGATGGGGACGCGGTACCTCGCCTGACGAAGGGTGGCGAGGTGATCGATGTTGACGCCAAGACGAATCACACTTTTATCCTATCGCAAATATCGAGCCGAGTTGAGTGTTTTTGAGTTTGTGAAAACGATTATTTGTACGTGGGTTTATTGGTTCTGCTGTAAACAGTGCTGTCGGCTCGAAGACCATTAAATCCATATCCGTCCGAGTGAACATCGGAGGCGTCCCAGGCCAAGGTGAGACGGCGGAAGGGAATTTCAAAAGTTCCAGTACGACCATAAATGGTGGCGGTTCCAGGAGCGGCCTCCTCGTCGGAAGAAAAAGGGAGGTACTCGTAGCTGTTGGTGTATTTCCGGTAGTAGCTGTCTTTGCTGCGCAGATCGGCTGGGCAAGCGAGAACCTTGGCGGTCAGTCCGTAGGGGCCGAGGGCTCCAAGAAGGTTGGTGGCTCCCTCGTTCGTGAAGACTTGCGCGCCCCATGGATTATTAATGCTGGGAAATTTGTTCCCGTTGTCGGGGACATAGAGCCAAACGGCGGTGCCGATCTGGCGGAGATTAGATTGGCAGACGGTGGTTTCCGCTTTCGCACGAACTCTTTGCAGGGAGGGGGAAATCATTCCTGCCAGCATAGCGATGATCGTGATCACGGTGAGAAGCTCAACGAGGGTAAATCCATTCTGGCAATGGATGGGGCGGGGAACGGGATTATCCTCCCTTCTGAGTTGCACGTCTCTCCACGTAGCCTTGATAGCGTTGGGATCTTTGTTCGGGGCTCATTTTCCGCATGGCACGGGAGAAGCCTTCGCCACTACGTTCAGCTCGGGCGGGGTCGTTCATGATTTCCTGCCTTTTTTTGTCCCGCTCCTCCTCGGTGAGTGTCGACCATTCGCGATATTGGCGAACCGATTCTTGGGCAGCTTGTCTTGCATCCGCCTGTTCGGAAGAGGGGAGCCCACGGATGCGGGAGTCAAAGCGAGCAAGGAGGGCTTCGGGAGAAAGGGTGGGGGGGCCTGTCCAACGTAGATCGGTGCGATTGGAATCGCTGGTAGCGGGAGGACCACCAGGGCCTTCCCGTTCGGATCGGGCTGGAAGAAGATAGACGAGCTGGGACTGGCCCCCTGCAACTTTGGCAAGGGCAGGGAGGGAAGAGGAGAGAGAGCCGGCGGAAGGTGATTTTTTTAGATTCGGATTCCACGATTGGGGGAGGAGGAGTCTGACTTCGGTGGTTTGGGCGGCATGTTCAAGGAGGGGTAGAAGTTGAAGGGGGAGTTGGGGAGAGGGGGTCCATATTTGGTTTCGTGGATCGCGGTCGATAGGAAGGTTGTCGATTCCTCCACGGAAAAGCCAAGGGGTGCTGTATTCGATGGAAAGGATGCCAGAGGTTTCGGTTGGGGTGGGGAGGGCGGAGAGGAGATTTTTCATGGAGGGGGCATCGGGAGCTAAGAGAATGGCGAGGCGACCGCGTGACTCGGCGGAGGCTTGGAGGGCGTCGAGGGCTTCGCTGACGGGGACGCGGCGGACATGGATAGTGATGGGTTTAGTCAGATCGAGATCGGTGATGACTTTAAGCCCAGACTGCTGGGTGAAAGAGCGCAGGACAGTGGCGAGAGGCTTCTTTTCGAAATCGAGAGTGATGGTTCCCCACCAACTGGATATCCAGAGTCCGAGCCAGAGCAGGGCGAGAAGGCCGACGAAGGGAAAAAGCGCTTTGGGACGATTCATGGGCTTGATCTATTAGGTTAGAGTAAGAATGGGGGGATGGAAAGAGGAGGTGGGATCAAATAAAGGGTACAAAGTTGTTCCCAACGAGGGCACAGAGGTGGAAGGAGGGGATTGCGTACGCTTGTCTGGTTTTCATAAGTTTGAGGACTATGTCGGAAACTAATTCGGCACCTTCCGTACTCTCCAAAGAGATGCTTTTGGAGATCGGGGGTTGGAGGGCGATGCAGGAGGGGCGTTCGTTGTGGGAGGCCGGGAAGGTGATGTCGGTGGAGTGGGTGGATCCAGTCTTGGGGGGAGTGGTGCAAGCGGGTACGGGGACGGTGAATGCACGATTGAAATTGGGATCACGTTTAGCGGATGTGGAGAATTTCTGTAGCTGTCGTCAGGCGCGGGAGTATGGGACGGTATGTCCCCATGTGATTGCGCTGAGTTTAAAATATTTAGAGAAAAACGGAAAATCGGCGAGCGGCCCGATTCATCGACCGAACGGGGCGGTCTCGGGCCCAGTGGCGGCGGCGGCACGGGCGATGGCGCCAAGATTTCCTCGGGTGCTGGGTCAGTTAGCGGGAAAAGGATCGAAGCCTCTTTGCTTGGAAGTACATCTTCCGCTCGATTTGGGGAAGGCGTGGAAGGCGGGCAAGATTCCTTTGACGGTCGAGGCCTCGGTGGATGGAGGTCCGACGAAGAGTTTGGATGCGGTGCCTGTGGAGAAGGTGGAGCCGTATATTGTAGACGAGGCGGATGCGACTTTGCTGGCGATGTTAGAGAGGATGGAGGGGGCTTCGGTGCATGGGGAAGCGGACTTGATGGCAACGGATCGAGATATTTTCTTTCCGGTTTTATTAGGGCATCCGCGAGTTTTTGCGGGAAGGCGGAAGCATCTTTTAGTGAAACGGGCGGCGGAGGGGACGCGACTGAAGGCAGAGTTGGATGCAGACGGGATTTTGCACCTTGAGCTGGTCGCGGCGCCAGCGGGCCCGGCGGAGAGTGAGCTACTGGAGTGCACAGATGGGCGGTGGAGGTTGGCGGGGGAGAATCTAGAGCTCTTGGACAGTCTGCCCCACAGTTATGATGGGTTGCGGCACGGACCGAGGTCGGTGGCTCGTGAGGGCCTAGCCCTTTTTCTGCAAAGGGAGATGCCGAATTTGGAAAGGCATGTGCGAGTGGAAGCGGGGGAGAAGCTTCGTGGGCTGCAGTTCGAGACGATGGTGCCGAAGATCAAGGTGGAGTTGGACGGTTTGCTTTCGGGGGTGAGTTGTCAATTGGAGGCGCTTTACGGGAAAGAGATTCATATTTTAACGGGAATGCCAGGGCAGAACGAGGGCATGGACGCGTGGGTGCCTGATGGAAAGGATGTGGGGCGATATCGGGTGCGGGGTCGAGCGATGGAGCGAACGGCGCAAAGGGAGTTGCTGGCGGCGGGATTTCTTCCAGGGCAACGAGCTGCAGAGAGATATACCTTGGCTGGCGAGGGGAAGGTGGGTGCTTTCTTGGCGAACATTTTGCCACGTTGGAAAAAGAAGTGGGAGGTAACGGTGACTCCGAGGATGGAAGCCTTGCTGGGTCGATGTGATTATATTGCGCCGGAAGTAACCTTACGGGACACGGGGGGATCGTGGCTTTCGGTGGAAGTTGATTTTCGCTCGGGGAACGGAAACGATGCCTTGACCCCTTCGGAGGTCCAGAGGTTGCTCCAGACGGGGTTAAGTCATCATCGGTTGGCGGGAGGGCGGATTGCGTTGGTGCCGACGGAGGACGTGGCGGAATTCACCGAGGTGTTGCGGGATTGCCAAGTGAAGAATGACGGCACGCGGTACAAGTTAGAAAAAAAGTTTCGAGGGTATTTTGGAGAGGCGATTCGGGGGACGGGATGGATGGTGAGTGGACGATCGAACTGGAAACCGCAAGCGGAGTTGATCCAGTACACCGAGGCTAAAATACCCGAGCGACTGGAAAAGATTGCGCGCCCGTATCAGAAGGAGGGCATTGGGTGGTTGCAGTATTTGGCGAAGAACCACTTTGGGGGGGTTTTGGCGGACGAAATGGGATTGGGCAAAACATTGCAGACTTTGGCTTTTCTAGAATTGCGGCGGGCAGAGAATAAAACAAAGTTACCTGGGTTGGTGCTTTGTCCAACGAGCCTGGTGATTAACTGGATGGATGAGGGAAAGAAGTTCGCCCCCGGGCTTAAAATGCTTGCCTTGTATGGGGCGGGAAGGAAATCGCTTCTGGGGAAGATTTCGGAGTATGACCTGGTGGTAACGAGTTATGCGCTTTTGCGGCGGGATATTGCGACGTATGAGAAGCTGGAGTTTGATACGGTGGTTTTGGATGAGGCACAAAACATTAAAAATCGGGCAAGCCAAACGGCGATCAGTGTAAAAAAGTTGGTCTGCGATCATCGGATGGTGCTTACGGGAACCCCCTTAGAGAATTCGTTGTTAGATCTTTGGTCGATTTACGATTTCTTGATGCCTGGATATTTGGGGACGGCGACAGATTTTCGGGATCGGTATGAAATTCCCGTGGCGAAGATGGGAGATGAAAAGGCTCAGCAGAGGTTGCGCCAGCGGGTGCGCCCCTTTCTTTTGCGCCGGACAAAAGCGGAGGTGGCGAAGGATCTTCCCGCCAAGATTGAGCAGATTGCTTATTGCGAGCTTACGGATGAGCAGAAGGGGGTGTACCGGCAGATATTGGAGGAGGGCCGCAAGCAGGTCAGTGAACTTTCGGGCAAGGCATCGGGGGGAAGGGATCGGATTGCGGTGCTGACGGTGTTGATGCGGTTGCGGCAAGCGTGCTGTCATCTGGGGTTGCTGCCCTCGACGGGAACGGGGGCGAAGGTGTGGTCAGAACCCTCCGGGAAAATGGAGTATTTTCTGGATCGGTTGGACGAAGCGATTTCTGGGCGGCACCGCATTCTCGTCTTCAGTCAGTTTGTTTCCATGTTAAAGATCGTGCAGGAGGAGTTGCGCCGAAGGAAAATACCGCACTGTTATCTGGATGGGGGGACGGTGGATCGAGCGGGCGAGGTGGATCGATTCCAGCGGAATCAGGATATTCCAGTTTTCCTGATTAGCCTGAAGGCGGGAGGAACGGGCTTAAATCTTACGGGAGCGGATACGGTGATCCATTTCGATCCGTGGTGGAATCCTGCGGTGGAGGATCAAGCGACGGCGCGGGCTCATCGTATCGGGCAGAACAAGATCGTCAGTTCTTACAAGTTGATTGCGCGAGATACGGTGGAGGAAAAGATTGTCCGCCTGCAGGAGCGCAAGAAGGAGCTCTTCCGAGGAACACTGGTCAGCGAGGAGGATTTTGTACGAGGGCTGGACTGGACTGAGCTGCAAGAGCTTTTGAATTAGGCGACTCCGCTTGGATAAGTGACAAAAAAATCGATTGAATGGCCGAGGTGGTGAGCCGCCTCCACTGAGGCGGGCTCCGAAATGGCTCGGGTTCTTTTCGATGATGCACAAAGCTGTTCGAGAGCAGGGATGCTGTTTTCAAAGTTGATTAGGGAGCTTTCTTGCGATTGAACCAGAAGCTTCCCAAATCCTTGGCCTTGAAAAACAGGCGTTTGTCCGTCCGATTGGAT
>CAMCNF010000007.1 GCA_945876115.1 Verrucomicrobia subdivision 6 bacterium
GCCTTAACTTCCTCTGCCTGGATCGGGCGACTTGCATCCTGAACATCCGTCTCCCCTCGCGCAAACTTCTTAAACCCACCGCCCGTTCCCGATATACCCACCGTCACCTTCGTCCCCGTCGCCCTCTGAAAATCCTCCGCCACCGCCTCAGTGATCGGGTAAACCGTGCTCGATCCATCAATTTTTACAATCGCATCCGCCCAAATTTGGCTCCCCGCTCCACACACAAAACACAGAACCATACCAAGAGCTTTTACCATATTAAACTTGCTCATACTTATGGATTAGGGGTTACCACAACCCGCACCAAGATGCGAATTGTGACAGTATGATGCCATTTAATATAAACGTAAGTATTTATAGATTAGTCTTTTATACGCTATGAGTCTTGAGTGTAAATATAATCCGAGTCCCCTTCTCACTTTCACTTTCCGCACGCACGCCTCCCCCATGGAGCTGAACCAAATGCTTCACGATCGACAACCCTAAACCCGTCCCCCCCCCTTTCTCCCTCACTCTTGCCGGGTCAACCCGGAAAAATCTTTCGAAAATCCTACCGATCTTATCCGCAGCAATCCCCTCCCCCTCATCTTCAACCGCAAATTCTACCTGACCCGCCTCCTTCCCCCCTCGCGCCGACAAAATAACCCTACCCCCCGACCGACTAAAGCGTAACGCGTTCTCCAGTAGATTAGAAAAAATCTGCCCCGTTCGCAGTGGATCTGAGTGCACCAGAACCAAATCAGAACCGCACTCGATTTCTAATTTCACGCCTTTAGCTGAGAAGGCCCGCTCCCAATCCTCTCTCACCTCATCCAGAATCTCGCGGGGAGCACGGGATTGCGTTTTCAACTCCATTCTACCTGACTCGATCCTCGACAACTCCAGTAAATCACTCACCAGAAGAGTCATTCGCTCACAGTTTCGCTGGAGCACCGATAGAATTTTCTTTCCCTCCGCCCCCTTGAGCATCGCGGGATTCTCCATCGTCTCCAAATAACCCGCTAAAATAGAAAGCGGGGTTCGTAACTCGTGCGAAAGATTAGTCACAAACTCTTGCCGAACCGTCTCCAGATGACGGATTTTCGATCGGTCATAAAAAATAGTCACCACCCCCGCCCGATCACCCCCACCCTCGAGAATCGGGGCCATGTTCACCGCAAAAACCCTCAGGCTTCCCGCATCCTCAGAAGGAAGCATTACCTCCAAACTCTGGGTTGCTCCTTGCCGAATGATTTCCTCCACCGCCCGGTCCACCTCCAGCAAACGAACCACCTCCATCACCGTTCGCCCTTTCGGAATTTCTTCCAATTCAAAAATTCGCAAGAAGGCCTGATTGGCCATTGTAATCTTCCCCTCTCCATCGCTCACCATCACCCCTTCCGCCAAACTTCCCAGAATCGCCTGCAAACTAAACCGCTCACTCTCCTCCCTCAAAGATATTCCCTCCAACCGCTTGGCCACCCGCTCCAGATTACTTATCGACTCTTCTAACCCCCACGCCCCTCGTGCCACAAAACCCGTCGGCCTCTGGTTCTCAGCTAAGTCTTGGATCAAACGCCGAAGCTGCCTCATCGGCCGATACACCATCGCCCAGACCCACCCCACAGTAGTGGTCCCCAAGACTAAAAGCAGAAGTGTCCACCCGATATCCATGCCCTTACCCTGCCCTCAACCACCCTCCGGGGCAAAATTCTTTACACAGCCACTGCGTTCAATCGATACCCACTTCCACGCACTGTTTCGATGAACTTCCCCGTCTTGCCCAACTTATCCCGCAACCTCCGTACATGCGTGTCCACCGTTCGCGTATCCAAACTCGCCTCATAGCCCCACACCTCACTCAGAAGTACCTCGCGCGATTGAATATTCCCCACTCGCCGCACCAATAACTCCAATAAGCGAAACTCGGTCGAGGTCAGCGCTAATTTCTTCCCCCCCATCGAGGCCGTCATCGTTCCGCGATCCAGTTGCATCTTCCCCGACTTTACGGGGATCGGCTTCGCCACCCCTTGATCCGGTTGCCTTCGCGCCACCGCCCGTACCCTCAAAACCAACTCCCGCGGACTGAACGGCTTCGTCACATAATCATCTGCCCCACACTCGAACCCCACCACCTTGTCATCCTCCGTCGATTTCGCCGTCAACATCAGAATCGGAATCCGCGACGTCGCCGGATTTCTCCGTAAGGCCCGACAAACCTCCACCCCGCTCATCTCCGGCATCATTAAATCGAGAATAATCACCGCCGGCAGATCCTGCTTCGCAATCGCTAGCCCCTCCGCCCCATTATGCGCCTCCAACACATCAAAACCCGCCGCCTTTAAATGAATTCGAATCATATCCCTCACATCCTTCTCATCCTCCACTACTAGAATTCTATCGCGCATTGCCTCCATCCTACCTCCCTCCCCTTCCCACCCCGCAAGATTCCCAAGGTGACATTATCATGACAGAATCAAGCCCCCCAGGTCGCCGCCAGCGCTTCGACCTCCAGTCGCAACTGATCCACCTCGCTTAATTTCACCTCAGGCTCCGGCACCAAAATTACCTCCCCCGTCAGCTTATGCTCATAGACCGTCACCCTCCCCTCTGGACCCGTTGTCCTCTCCCTCACCAACAAGATTTTCCTTCTCTCCAAGAGCAGGGCAAAAAGAAAAATCACCCGCGCCTCCGCACTCTCCGTCTGCACCGGCTCCGCTAGCCTCCTCCGCAATTCCGCCTCCGCTCGCGCCGCCGGCGGTTCCTTCTCAGGCACCAACGGCTCCGCCCGAAACTTACCCTTCCAAAAACAAAAATAAGTCGGCCTCCCCTCCTCCTTTTCCCATACCTCCTGCGCAAAATCCTTCCGCTCCATCCCCCCATCCATCGACACCAAGACCGTATAGACCACCTGCCCATCCGCAAATTCCTTCCCGGAACCCGCACAACTCTGCGCCCTCGGCCTTATGCTCCAATCCATCCTGCCTTTCTACCCCGATGGTTTCAGTTGGAAAGTGCCCGTTCGCCCCCCATTGTGAATCGATGAGCTCTAGCTTTCTCACCGCCGAACACCTTCATGTCATGTTTAACCACTTTCCTGTAATCCTCACTCTTCTTGTCCCTCCAATTCTTTTGGCAGGCCTTTTCTTTAATCAAAAACCAATCCTGGCTGTCGGGTTCTCCCTTGCTCTGCTTGCCGACCTCTCAACCCCTGTTGTCATACAGACAGGCCAGTCCGCCCACACTCGTTTCGAATTAGGACAAATCCAACCACCGCTAGACGAGCAAGGAGAAATAGCCGCGGAAATGCACCAGGATATGGCCGAAAAAGCCGCTCCCCTCCTTTATCTTGTTGGCTTCGGGGCCATCGCCGGACTTCTCATCCTTCGCTTTCGTCCCACATGGGCAAAAACTGCCGCCCTTGCCGTAATCCTCGGCTCATGTATTGCCTCCATCTTCACCCTCCAATCCGCACAGTTAGGCGGACGCATCCGCCATCCCGAATTCCGCCCCTCCTCAACCAAAAACTAATCTCGTCCCACCACCCCTAAAGTCTAAGGGTGCGCTTCCATCCCTTCCGCCTACCTTCCGCTATGGGCTTACCCTACGAAGAACTCGATTTCCAACCCACCCCACTCGGCGACCTCATCCTTCGCCGTCGCCGCATCGCCACCCTCGACAATCTAGAAGTCCTCGAGGTCAAACTCGGAGAAGACTTCCTTATGTCCAGCCTCTTTCATGAGGTCGAAGAAGCCCTCGCCGATCTCGGCCTCGCCGCCACCGAAGGCGATGCCCTCGATGTCGTTGTCGGAGGCCTCGGCCTCGGTTACACCGCCGTCGCCGCCCTCATGCACCAACGCGTAGCCGAACTCCTCGTCGTCGACGCCCTTCCCGCCGTCATTGATTGGCATCGTCGCGGACTCGTCCCCCTCGGTCCCACCCTCACTGGCGATCCTCGCTGCCGCCTGATCGAAGCCGATTTCTTTGCCCTCGCCGCCTCGCCCCAAAAAGGCTTCGACCCTCAACAACCCGGTCGCCAGTTCCACGCCGTTCTCCTCGATATCGATCATTCACCCTCTCATCTTCTCCATCAACGGCACGCTGATTTTTATAGCCCCGACGGACTCCAGCGCCTCGCCGCCCAACTCCTGCCTCGCGGCATCTTTGCCCTCTGGTCAGACGACCCGCCCGATGACGAGTTCCTCGCCAGCCTCGCCGCCGTCTTCGATTCTCCCCAAGCCCACTTCATCTCTTTTCCTAATCCCATCCTCGACCGCGACTCCGCTAGCACCGTCTATGTCGCTCGCAAAAAATCCTCCCCTTAACCCCGACTCCTCCACCCTCACTTTTTTTACATCTTTAAAAAGTTGGCCAGAAGATCCTTGCCCTCTTTGCTTAAAATCGACTCAGGGTGAAATTGAACCCCATGCACCGGATATTCGCGATGCCGTAACCCCATGATCTCCCCCTCCACCGTATCCGCACACACCAGCAAACTTTTCGGCAGAGAAACCTTCTCCACAATCAACGAGTGGTACCGCGTCGCTTCAAACGGATTCGGTAGCCCCGCAAATACCCCCAGCCCATCATGCCGAATCGGCGATGTCTTCCCGTGCATCAATCTCTCCGCCCTCACCACCTTGCCTCCATACACCTCCCCCATGCACTGATGACCCAGACATACCCCTAAGATTGGAATCTTCGGACCAAATCTCCGAATTAACTCCATCGAGATTCCCGCATCCGCCGGCGTGCCCGGCCCAGGAGAAATCACTATCTTCGACGGCCTCATCGTCTCCACTTCATCCGGCGTCATCGCATCATTCCTCTTCACCACTGGATCCGCCCCTAACTCGCCAAAATATTGGACCAAGTTGTAGGTAAACGAATCGTAGTTATCAATTACCAGAAGCATAAAGAAACCCTACCCCAAGGTCCTCGCAACCACCACCGCCGCTAACCCCGCCTTCGCTTTGTTTATACTCTCTTGATACTCCCCCTCCGGCGTCGAATCCGCCACCAGCCCGCCCCCTGCCTGCACATGCGCCTTGCCCCCCTTCAATAAAATCGTCCGAATCGAAATGCAGGAATCGAGATTTCCATCGAAAGAAAAGTACCCCGCCGCACCCGCATACGCCCCGCGCCTCGTCGGCTCACTCTCCGCCAAAATCTGTAGCGCTCGCACCTTCGGCGATCCACTCACTGTTCCCGCAGGAAATGTCGCCCGCATCACCTGAAACGAGTCCTGCCCAGCACGTAACTGCCCCGTCACCCGCGAAACTAGATGCATCACATGCGAAAATCGCTCCACCTCCATTAGCTCAACCACCTTCACACTGTGATACTCACACACCCGGCCTAAATCATTTCTCGCTAAGTCCACCAACATAATGTGCTCCGCCCTCTCTTTGGGATCTGCCCTCATCTCTTTCTCGTTTTGTAAATCTTCCTCGGCCGTCGCCCCCCGCGGCTTCGTCCCTGCAATCGGACGAATCTCGACCTTGCCATTTTCACATCGCACATGAGTTTCTGGCGAGGAACCCACCAACGCCAAACCCGCCATCTCCAAACAGAACATGTAGGGCGATGGATTGATCGAGCGCAAAGCACGGTACAAATCAATCGGCCGACCATGAAACGGCACCGTGAAACGTTGCGAGGGCACCACCTGAAATATATCTCCCGCCCGAATATGCTCCTGCATGCTTCCCGCCATTTTTAAATACTCCGCCTTCGTCATGTTCGGCGTTGCCCCCGCCAAAAGATCCCCCTCAGGCCTCTGGGGAATCTCCCCCGCCACTTTTCCCGCAGGTGCCTCCAGGCGCTTGACCAACGCCTCCAATCGTTTCACCCCACTCGCATAATCAGCTCTCGGATCACTCCCCGTCTTCACCTGTACCACGAACCGCCGCGTCTTCCGCTTATGATCAAAGATAATAAATTCTTCCACCAACGCGAAACATGCGTCCGGTACCCCCAGATCATCCTTTTTCGCCATCCCCACCGTCGTCTCAAAGTAACGCACCGCCTCAAAAGCTAAAAAACCTACCGCACCACCAGCAAACGGGGGCGCTTCTCCAGGCCAGGCCGCCACCGGACGGATTCCCGCCAACATCTCCTGCACCTCTATCAGTGGATCAGGATTCGCCGGGGCCTTTTCTTCCACCTCCCCGTTTAATTTCGTCAGACGCACCCGCCCACCCCGGAACTCCATCACCGCCGTCGGTCTCGATCCCACAAAAGAATAGCGACCCAACCGACCCCCCGTTTCCGCACTCTCCAATAAGAAAGCCGCCCCGCCAGGTTGACCCGAAAGCTTGCTGTAGGCCGAAACTGGAGTCTCTCCATCCGCAGGAAACTCCCGCCCGATCGGAATCAGATTTCCCTCTTTCGCTAAATCTAAAAACTTTTTTTCGTCAGGATAAATCATGCTTTTTTAGGAGGCCGTACCGCAATGCCTCTCTCCTGCAAATAGCGCTTCACTTCGGGTACGGTCAACTCGCCAAAATGAAATAAGCTGGCCGCTAATGCTGCGTCCGCTCCTCCCTCCTCGCCTAAAACCTCCGCAAAGTGCTCCTTCCTGCCCGCTCCCCCACTCGCAATCACTGGCACCCCGACCGCTTGGCTCACTTTTCTCGTTAGCTCCAAATCATATCCCTCTTTTGTCCCATCCGCATCCATGCTCGTCAGTAAAATTTCTCCCGCGCCCCGCCTTGCTCCTTCCTCAATCCACTCCAGCACATCCTTTCCCGTTGCCGTCCGCCCCCCATGCGTCGTCACCTCCCACCCGCCCCCAGCTCTCCTGCGTGCGTCCACCGCCAGCACTACACACTGACAACCAAAAGCCTCCGCCACCTCCGTAATCAAATCAGGTCGCTCCACCGCCGCCGTGTTTAAACTCACTTTGTCCGCCCCCGCCCTCAACAACTCCCTCGCATTTTCTACCGACCGAATTCCTCCCCCCACCGTCAACGGAAGAAATACCTCCTCTGCCGTTTTCCTTACCACCTCCAATAGAATCGGCCGAGCCTCCGCCGAAGCTGTGATATCCAGAAAAACAAGTTCATCCGCCCCCTGCTCGTGATATGCCCGCGCGCATGCCGCCGGGTCCCCCGCATCTCGAATCCCGACGAATTTCACCCCTTTGACCACTCTTCCCCCATCCACATCCAAGCAAGGAATAATCCGTTTTGTATTCATAAAGGCATCAAGATCATGATTTTTGAATTGTTCCGTTCGTTTCCGTAAAATGGTCTTTGATTTTGCCGTAAACTGGGCAAAGATCCGAGTCTTGTTTTGCTCTGTTCTCTAATTATCCATGAAGAACCCAAAGCCATCGGGAAAGAAAATCCTCCCCAAGAAAACTCTTCGACCCATCAAAAAATTGCCTGCTCCCCTGACCCCAGCTCCCACCCCCACTCCTACCACCGCCTCGCCCACCCCCAGCAAAGCCCGCCCAAAACCTACCTCCGCCTCCGCAAAAAAACTTAACCCCACCACTCGAAAAACTAGCACCACCCCCCGCCTCCGCGCCCAGCCCCTCCCCCTCGACCCTGCCACCCATAAATTTGTCCTCCAACCCTTTAGCCCTTCAACAAAAGAATCCGAACCACCCTCCTTCGAACAACTCGGCGAACTCCCCGAGAGCTACGGTTCCCGTCGCCTTTTTCTCACCGCCCGCGATCCTCGCTGGCTCTACGCCTACTGGGACTTTACCTGGCAACAACTGCGCGACGCCGAACAAGAATCCCCCAGCGGCCAAATCTTTTTGCAAGTCTTCATCCCAGGCCGGGAACGCATTCATCAAATTCATATCTTCCCCGGTTCGCGCGAGTGGTACCTCCCCGTCCACCGGCCCGCCACCCCCTTTCAAGCCGAACTCGGCTACTACCGCCATGACGGCTCCTTCAATGCCCTATCCGTTTCTGACGAAGTTTCTACCCCACGCGATGATCCCTCCCCCAATTGCGAGGTCCAGTTCGTCACCATCCCTTTTCACTACTCCTTCCGCCAACTCTTCGACCTAGTCGCGGGACAACTGCGCCCAGGAGAATCACTCGCCCACGCCCTCTTCCGACTCCAAAACGAGGGCTACCCCCTACCTTTCGCTTACGCCTTGCGCCGCGTTGTCCCCACAGGCGTGGCCGACCGCATCCTCGATTACCTCGGAGGCGAACTCGTTCTCCGCACTCGCGTCGGTTCCCTCGAAATCACCGAAACTCTTCGGCGCCGCCTCGAAGAACTCTCCTCCAGTCACACCCCCTCAAGCCTAACCTCAGGTGCTCTTGGCCACGATCGTACCTTCGCCATGCACGTCAACGCCGAACTCATCCTCTACGGCGGCACCACCCCAGGCTCCCAAATCACCGTCGACGGACGCTCCATCAGCCTTCGCCCCGATGGAACCTTCTCCTACCACTTCGTCTTCCCCGATGGACAATTCCATATCCCCATCCAAGCCACCGCACCCGACGGCGCCGAACAACGCTCCGCCCTCCTCTCCTTTCTTCGCCTCAGCTCTACCACCCCAGGTGTTGACCCCACCGGCCAACCCCCCTTGCCCAAACCACTCGGGCAAACCCCCTAAACATCCATGGCCATCGGATTCGTCGCTCCTGTTCTCCACGCCCACTTGCCCTTCGTCAGGCATCCAGAATATCCAGAGTTCTTAGAAGAGGACTGGTTCTACGAAGCCATCACCGAAACCTACCTCCCCCTCCTCGATATGATGGAAGGCCTCCTTCGGGACGGGATTTATTTCCGACTCACCATGTCGATGACTCCTCCCCTCTGCGCCATGCTCCGCGATCCCCTCCTCCAAGATCGCTACGTCCACGGACTCGAAAAACAGCTAGAACTCGCAGGCAAAGAATTAGAACGCACCCGCCGCGATCCCGCTTTCCACTCCCTCGCCCAATTCTACCATCAACGCCTTCACCACTGCCGTACCCTCTTTTGCGACCGCTATCACCGCAACCTCGTCAGCGCTTTCCGCAAATTCCAAGACGCCGGCGTTCTCGAAATCATTACCTGCGGCGCCACCCACGGATTTCTTCCCCTCATGCGCGAATTTCCTCAGGCCGTCCGCGCCCAAGTCCAAGTCGCACGCCACGACTACCACCAATGTTTCGGACGTGATCCCCGCGGTATCTGGCTACCCGAATGCGCCTACTACCCAGGCCTAGAAAACTATCTCCAAGAAGCAGAAATCCGCTGGTTCATCCTCGATGCCCACGGTCTCCTCCATGCCGAACCCCGCCCCGCCTACGGCGTCTTCGCCCCCGTCTTCACCCCCGCAGGTCCCGCCGCTTTCGGTCGCGATATCGAATCCAGTAAACAGGTCTGGAGCGCCGAAGAAGGTTACCCCGGCGACGCCGAGTACCGCGATTTCTACCGCGATTGCGGCTTCGATCTCGAGTACGACTACATCCGCCCCTACATCCAACCCAACGGCCTTCGCAAGTTTACTGGACTCAAATATTATCGAATCACTGGCCGCACCCCGCACAAAGAACCCTACCGCCCCCATCTCGCCCGCGAACGCGCCGCCAGCCACGCCGCTAATTTTATGTTCAATCGGGAAAAACAGGTCGAGCACCTTCGCGGAATCATGGGCGTCGAACCCCTCGTCCTCTGTCCTTACGATGCGGAGCTCTACGGCCACTGGTGGTACGAAGGCCCTATCTTTCTCGATTACCTCTTCCGCAAATCCGCCTGCGACCAACAAACATTTTCCATGATCACGCCATCCGAATTCCTCACCCGCAACCAGACCCACCAAATCAGTCAGCCTAGCGCCTCCTCTTGGGGGAATGAGGGCCACTCCTCCGTTTGGCTCGAACCCTCCAACGCTTGGATCTACCCCCACCTGCATATCGCTACCGTCCGTATGGTCGAACTCGCAGGGCGCTTCCGCCATCAACACCCTCATACCCTGCTCGATCGAGCTCTGCGCCAAGCCGCCCGCGAACTCCTTCTCGCTCAATCCAGCGACTGGGCCTTTATCATGAAAACTGGCACCATGGTGCCCTACGCCGTTAAACGCACCAAAGACCACCTTCTCCGATTCACTCGCCTTTACGAACAGATCAAGAACGATCGCGTCGAAGAATCCTTCCTTGCCAATTGCGAATGGCGCAACCCCATTTTCCTCGACCTCGATTGGCGCGTCTACGCCTAAGCCCCCTTCTCTTTTTCTTCTAGCTCCTTCAAATATCCTCGGACCTCCTCCAACCTCTCATCCGCCAACTCTCCGTAACTGCAACCAAACCTCTCCCGGACACACCCCGCGACATGCGCGTACGGGTTCCTTCCTCGCGGATGCCTCGGATCACTCCGCAACACACTTTGCAGACGATCCCCCAACGCCCTCATCTCCGCCCAGACCTCCCGCCGCAATTCAGGACTCAATCGATCCGTCGCTGAATCGCCAGCAAAGTAATGTCATCCGACCTCTCTGCCGCCCCCACAAATTCCTCCACCTTTTCCACCACCCGCTCCGTCACTTTCTCCGCCGAAAGCGCCGCCCCACCCTCCACCGCCAACTGCAACCGGTCCTCCCCAAAAAGATCCTTCGCCAGATTCATCGCCTCCGTCACCCCATCCGTATACACCAGCAAAGTATCGCCCTTCTCTAAGACCAACTCCCGCTCCCCAAACTTAGCATCCTCAAAAACCCCCAGCGGCATGCCTCCAGGCGGCTCGTACTCAGGGTGGCCCTTCGCCGGAATCAGAATCGGTGGATTATGCCCACCCTGCCCATAGATCATCCGCCCCGTTCGCGTATCCACGATTCCTAAAATCATTGTCACAAAAAGACTCGCCTGATTCTCCTTAGCCAATTGGGCGTTCACCCTCGTCAATATTTCTAACGGACTCCGCCCAGGCACCGCCGTCGCCCGAATCAAAGTCCTCGTTACCGCCATGAAAATCCCCGCGGCAATCCCTTTGCCCGACACGTCCCCCACCACAAAACACATCTTCCCGTTCTCAATCGGAAAGAAATCATACAAATCCCCACTCACCTCCTTCGCTGGATCGAGCCGCGCAAATAACTCAATCCCCGGCGCCTCCTCCTTCGTCGGAAAGATCTTCGGTAATAATCCCCCCTGCAACTCTCTCGCCAAATCCAAATCCCTCTGCACCGCCGCCCTCTCCAAGGCCGCCTCATTGGCACGAATCCGCACCAAAGCCGCCGCCACCAGCCCCGCAAAATACTCCACCATCTGCTCGTCCTGCTCCGTAAAAGCCGCCCGCCCGATCGGGTTAAGAAATTCAATCACTCCCACACACTCCTCTCCATCCACCAAAGGTGCCGCCAAAAGAGCTCTCGTCTTCCACCCCGTCTTTTCATCCGCCTTCGAATAAAATCTCGCGTCCTTCTCCACCTCATCCACCCGAATCGTCTTTTTCTCCGCCATCGCCGTGCCCACGATTCCCTGCCCCTTCGGTACTCGTAAGGCACCCAGCTCGGGCGCGCTATCTCCACGCGCCGAGTGAATCACCAACTCGCCCGATTCCTTATCCGGCAGGAAAATAGAACACGCCTCCGCCTGCATCCAAGGACGACTTTTCTCCAAAATCATTAAGAGCAATCCTCCCAAATTCATTTCCCGCCCAATCTCTCCCGCCAGCCGAAATAAAGGCCCGAAATCTACCTCTCCCGCTTTCATTGCCGTTTGCTTCGCCATAAACTCCTTTCTACCCCAACTCTGGAGATTGTCAGAGCGAATCCTTTCCCTCATCCTCCCTCAATGTTCCCTACCATTCGTCTCCCCAACACTACCCTCTGGGAAACAGGTCCTTACCCAGGAGTGGAATTCGCTGCCCTTTCCCACGACCCAATAACTGGCGCGCGTTTCCTCTTACGAAAGTTTGCTCCAGGCACCACTCTTCCTGCCCACCGCCATCCTCAGACTTCTGAATCCGTTGTCATCCTCAAAGGAAAATGGACGGAAGAAAAAGTCGAATACGGTCCTGGCACCTTCTTCTACGCGCCTAAAAACTCTGTGCACGGCCCGCACTTCGCTGAGAAAGAGGTCATCAGCATCACCTGGTACGATGGACCCCTAACGGTCGAGAACCTACACCCCACCGACTGCGCTCCCAGCGCCATCCCACCCGCCGCCTAAGTTTTTGGTATTGGCTTAAAAATAATTTCTACACGGCGATTCTTCGCTTTTCCCTCGACCGTGTCGTTCGGAGCCACCGGATGGCTATCCCCATATCCCACCGCCGCTAACCTGTCCGCTGGTACCATCCCCGTCGCCTGCAGTGTCCGCACCGCCACCGCCGCCCGTGCCGTTGATAGCTCCCAATTTGTCGGGTAGTACTGGGCCAAAACCGGAGCGATCGGATCACTATCCGTATGGCCCTCCACCCTTACCTCATCCATCGATTTATTCGCTGCGGCCGCTACCTTGCGCAACACATCCGCCCCCTCAGGCGCTAGCTCCGCCGAGCCACTCGGGAAAAGAATCTCGCTCGCCACCGTCACCTTCAGCTGATCTTTTAAACGGGAAATCACCACATCCTTATCCGCCAACCTCTTTTTTAAATCCGCCTCTAGCTTCGCTTCCTCATCGGTCGGCACGGAAGTCGCTTTAAACTTCTCCATCGCCAACTGCTGATCCGCCAATTTTTTCTCCAAAACTTTCTTTTCTGAGGCCGAGAGGTCTTTCAGCTTCGCTAAATCAGCTTTCGCCCCCTCCAACTCCAGCGAAGCCGCCGCCAGTTTTGCCGCCTCCGCCTTAGCCTGATCCAGTTGAGCCCGCAAAGTCTCCGCCGATACCTCCGCCTGCTTCACCCGATTCTCCAAGGCTCCTGACTTCTGTTCCATCTCCGTCAGCTGAGTCCGAGCCTTGGCATCCCGCGCCATATAGTAACCGCCCCCTCCCAAACCCAGCGCCGCCGCCGTCCCTAAAGTAATCGCCTGCCATGCCACCACCTTGGCTACCCCAGCCGCCGCCCCAGAAGCCGCCGCCTTCGCCGCACCAGTAGCCACCACTTTACTTGTTGTCGCCGCCACGGGAGTCGGCAACGGATTAGGAATGATCGGATCAGCCATAAAACTACTTAGTTGTTGGTTTTTTTCGTGCTCTTCCCATCCTTCGAAGGCGTCTTGCCTGCGAGGGCGGGCTTCTTATCTAACTCTTCTAAAGCCGCCCAAAGGCGCTTAACCGCTTCGGGAGTCTTCTTGATCTTTCCCGATAAAATCTCTCTCGGAGTAAGCCTCTCTCCATAGAAGTTTTCGTTGGTGTCGTCCGCCGATGCCAAACCCCGACCCGACAACGAAACCCCTCCAAACAAACCCTTGCTGAAACTATAAGTATAAATCGGCGCGTTCACTGTCGCTACCCCAGCCGAAAGCTCTCGCCCAACTGGCCCGGCCGTTCCCTCACACTCCGCACTGCTCGTGTAATTTCCTTTTTGCTCAAACTGCTTCACCGCTTCCTCCGTGTTCAGCAACATCACGAAATCTTGATTCGATACTCCCGCTTGAAACCCCACCCCCGCTCCCGCTGCCGAAATCCCCGAGGGTGGTGACCACTTTCCCCCCTTGGTCCTCATCACCACCAAACCCTCCCCTCCGCTCGCGCCAATAATAAACGCCGCCTTATAGATGGAGAGAATCACCAGACCCTTGCACTCGTGAAAAACATTTCGTGGAATCGAATCCCCCTGTGACTCCCCGTACTGCTGCAAAATGTCGATCGTCTTATCAATCGACTCTCCCAACGTGCTCCCCGCAGAGACTGGCAGCAGAGTGGAGAGGAACAGGGCAATCAATAGGGGGATAGTTTTATGCATCCGCAAAGGATGTCTCCTTAGCCACTTCTTGGCAATCCGATCCCATACCCCCGGGACCCCTTTGCGCGCGTAAGCACGTCCGTGTCCCTCAACTGTGGGATCAATACTTAGGTAGCGGCGATCTCTCCGAGGTCGCCTCGTTCAACACCCATCCCCCCCAATCCCTAATAACCAATAACCAATCTTCCCTTGCGACCTATGCGCGCGTAAGCGCGTCCCGGGAATGCGGGACGTGAGTAACTCCTTCCTCAATCCACGCGTGAGCGCGTCCCTCAATTACCATCTCCCCGCTGCCCCTCCTTTTTCTCCGTTCGCAAAAGCAGCACTGGTATGTCCACACCATGCCGTACCTCGCTTGAAGCACTTCCAAAAAGAACATCCTCCATCCAACGATGGCCATGCGTCGTCATCGCCACCAAATCACATCCCGTCTCCTCGACCGCCCGCACCAGCTCAGGCCCAGGCTTACCATACCCCAACCGCCAGGTTGTCGGAATGCCCTCCTTTTTCATTTTCTCCGCACACTGCCCCATGTACTCCCGATCCTCTCGCACCTCCTTCGAATCACTCTCCTCCCCATAAAACCGCGCCGACCACCCATCCGCGATATGAATCAGAATCAGTTCACTGCCATGCATCTTCGCCAACTTCGTCACGTGCCTCAAAATACTCGCATCGTGACCCGTCCCCTCCAGCGGAACCAAAATCTTCCTATACAAACCACTACTCATGGCGCCACCCATCCCAAGACCGTTTCATAGACCAACCAGACATTCAACGTGGTCAAAAGAGCCGCAATTCCCCATGCGAGCACCTTCCAAAAAGGCTTCGTGACCAACTCTCCCATCAAATCCTTGCGCCCAGTGAAATAAATCAAGGGAATCACCGCAAAGGGCAACTGCAGGCTCAAAATCACCTGGCTTAAAATCAGCAAATCATACGTTCCTTCCTCACCCCGCCAAAGAATCACGATCACCGCAGGGATCAACGCCAAGAACCGCGTGCTCAACCGCGAAACCCAAGGCGCCACCCTCCACCGCAAAAACCCCTCCATCACAATCTGCCCTGCCAAAGTCCCCGTCAGGGTCGAACTTTGCCCGCTCGCCAATAGCGCTACCGCAAACAGTGTCCCCGCAAATGCCGTTCCCACCAGCGGGGTCAAGGTTTCGTACGCCTGTCTCAACTCCTTCACCTCCACCCCGTTTCGAAAGAAAACAGAAGCCGCTAAAATCAAAATAGCCGAGTTCACTAAAAAAGCCGCGTTCAAGGCCACCGCCGAATCAATTAGATTAAATTTTGCCGCCTCCTTTTTCCCCACCGTCGTCGGTTCAATCCTTCGCGTCTGCACCAAGGCCGAGTGCAAATACAGATTATGCGGCATGACCGTCGCTCCAATCATCGCAATCGCCACATAAAGATCACTCGTCCCCCCACCCGCAGGACGAATCCCCGTTAATTTCGGACCCAAATACCCTGCGAGCACAGCCGCCCAGTCCGCCTGAGCCAACCAAAGCTCTACCACGTAGCAAAGCCCAATCACTGTCACCAATGAAAGAATTCCCGCCTCCAACCATCGCATCCCCTTCGCCTGCAAAAGAAACATGAAAATAACATTCACCGAAACCACCCCCGCACACCCTAAGAGCGGCCACCCCGTCAGCAAACTTAACCCCACCGCTCCCCCTAGTACCTCCGCCAAATCACACGCCACGATCGCCACTTGGCATGGAATATAAAGCAACTTTCCCCAAGGTTCAGGATAAAACTCTCGACAGGCCTGAGCCAAATCTCGACCCGTCGCAATCCCCAAACGCGCCGATAAACTTTGCAACAA
Source organism: Verrucomicrobia subdivision 6 bacterium (assembly GCA_945876115.1). Lineage (GTDB taxonomy): Bacteria > Verrucomicrobiota > Verrucomicrobiia > Methylacidiphilales > Verrucolacustridaceae > Verrucolacustris. The sequence goes on from CAMCNF010000007.1 coordinate 15,626, forward strand.
CAGCGCCATCCCGTTGGAAAGAAGCAGTACCCACAAAAGCTGATATCCAAAACGTGCGCCCGCTTCAATGTCCGTGACCCAGTTCCCTGGATCCATATACCCCACACTCACCAGAAAAGCAGGCCCCGCAAACGCCAGCATCTTTCGCCAGAATCCCACCCCGCTTGGCACCGCAATCGATCCGTGCACTTCGGGCAATGATTTCCTCACTTGCAGCATTGGCCGACTCTACCCCTCCCCCTCTCTTTTGACCAACCTCTCCGCTCTAACCTTATCCGATCCGATTCGATGCAAACAAGGGTTGCAACGTTTCCGGAATCTCCACCTTTCCCTCTTTCGTCTGGTAAGTCTCCACCAACGCAATGAAAAGCCGCGCCAGCGCCGTGCCTGAACCATTCAAAGTATGACAGGGCCGATTCTTCCCATCCGCCCCCTTAAACCGCAACCCCATCCGCCGAGCTTGAAAATCCATAAAATTACTGCACGACGAAACTTCTAAAAACTGACCCATCCCTGGAGCCCACACTTCGAGGTCGTAGCACCGCGCCGCCCCAAAACCTATGTCCCCCGCACAAAGCTCAATCTTTCGATAGTGCAAACCCAACTTGCGTAGGACCGACTCAGCGTGCTGGCAAAGTTCCTCCAGCGCCTTCATCGAGCGATCTGGATGCTCAATCCAGACCAACTCCACTTTGTCGAACTGATGCATCCTCCCCAGCCCACGCGTCTCTTTTCCCGCACTCCCCGCCTCTTTCCGAAAGCACGGAGTATAGGCCACATACCGTTTCGGTAGGTCCCCCTCGGCTAATATCTCTTCTCGGTGAAGATTCGTCACGGGCACCTCCGCCGTCGGCACCAAGAAAAGCTCCCCTCCCTCTACCGCATACATGTCATCACGAAACTTGGGCAACTGCCCTGTGCCCACCATGCTCGCTTCCCGCACCAGAAAAGGAGTCGAGACCTCGGTGTACCCGTGCTCCCCACTATGTAAATTCAACATCCAACTAATTAAACTCCTCTCTAACCGCGCCCCCGCCCCCCGATACACCGCAAACCCACTGCCAGAAACTTTAGCCGAGGCCGTGAAATCCAAGATCCCCAGCGCCTCGCCCAAGGCCACGTGATCCTTAGGTTTAAAATCAAATTTCTTTGGCTCACCCCAAGTCGAAAGCACTGGATTGTCCGCCGCCGAACTACCCTGCGGACATCCTTCCCAAGGCATGTTGGGGATCGAAAGTAGTAACCCCTCCTGCTTTGTCTCCACCGCCGCCGTGGCCCCATCCAACTCCGCAATTCGATCCGACTTTTCCTTCATCCCCGCCAATAAATCATCCGCCGACTCCTTCTTCGCCTTCCGCACTCCCACCTCCTTACTAATTGCGTTCCGCTCCGCCTTCAACTTTTCCACTTCGCCAATCAGTTTCCGGCGCTCCTCATCGACTTCCAATACCTTAGCCAAACCGTCCGCCGCGCCTTTCCCGCGAGAGAGCAACCTCTGCTTAACCCCCTCAGGGTCTTTTCGGATCAACGCCATATCGAGCATTCCGCCATTCAACCCATTTTTAGTCCCTTCGTCGAGACCCACCCTAAGCCTTGAATTTCACCAACCCAACCCCTTAACCTCCGCACGAAAAACCTTTCTCGGGTTTGACGCCACCCCTTCTCTGCTGAATAATTCCCCTATGTCCCATACCTACCCCAACCAACAAGAATCCCTCCTCGCTAAAGTGAAGGGAAAAACCGGCAAGATTTCCGATAAAACCCACGAAGAGCACCTCAAACTCTACACCGGCTACGTCAACAAAAGTAACGCCATCCTTGCTGAGCTCGAAAAAATGGGCACACCTGATCCCACCAATCCCGCCGTCGCCAATCAGATCTTTTCTAGTGTCCGATCCCTCAAGGTCGATTTCACTTTCGCCATCGGCGGATTGAAGAACCACGAACTCTACTTCTCCATCCTTGGAGGCAACGGCAAACCTACCGATCGCATCCTCAAACATATCGACCAAGACTTTGGCTCTTTCGATAACTACAAGAAGGATCTCAAGGCTACTGGCATCTCCGCCCGCGGTTGGGCTTGGACTGGCTACGATCACGGCACCAAAAAACTCTTCAACTACATTGGCGACGCGCAGAATAGCTACCCCGTCTGGGGCGTAGTTCCCCTCCTCGGCCTTGATGTCTACGAACACGCCTACTACGCCGACTTTTTCAGCAACCGCGGCGGATATATCGACGAGTTTCTCAACTTCGTCGATTGGTCTGCCGTCGAAGCCCTTCTCCCCAAGGTCTGACCCCCGCCCCCGCCCAACTCACGGCACGTTGTGCCGGGTCGTGCTATCCCGCAGATCCGCAGGAGCTACTCCGTTCCTTTTCTACTGCCTTAGAAAAAGTCGCGCCCCTCAAAAAGATCCCGCACGATCTGCGCCGACCGATTGTCCCGCATATCGATTTTCGAGTTAACTTCAGTCTCTACGCCGAAACTTACGCTCTTTGGCGCGACGCCAACTGGTTTCCCTCCCGCGTCATCGTTCTCGGCGTAGGCCACCGTTGCCCCAGTGAACTCGCCTGCCTTTCCGTGGGATACCGAACCCCTCTCGGCGAGGTTCCTGCCGCCCACGATATTTTTTCTGCCTTAAGCTCCTCCTGTCCTTTCCCTATCGGCCAAGAAACCCGCGGATTCCAAGGAGAGCACTCGATCGAATTCGTCGTCATCTGGCTTCAGGCCTTGCGGGATCTATTTTTTCCATGTCGCTCCTTCACCATCCTTCCCATTCTTTGTGGCGGATTCCATCAGGCTGTGGAAACGGGAGCCCCTCCTCTCTCCACCTCCCCTGAGACGATTTTTTCCCAAGCCCTTGCCCAATTCTCCCAAGACCCCGACACCGCCATGGTCGCCAGTATCGATGGCTGCCACGTCGGCCCTCGATTTCAACACCCCTTTGCCGCAGAAAAGAAAGTTCAAGCGGAAGTCTCAAAGTGGGAAAAGAAACTGTGGACCTTGGCCTCGAGTGAAAAACTCCCCGAGTTTTTTCAGCATTTCGGTGCCAACCAAAATAACTATAATTTCGATGGAGTCGGAGTTCTCCACACCCTCCTCGCAGGCCAAAATCTCCGGTCCAAAACCAAACCCCCAGTCCAGTGGTACGAACCTTCCGATCAATCCATCGTCAGCTTTTCTCGTGGTCACCTTTTACCAGCGAGCTGATATTTTCAGTTCGGAGTTCGAATTGGAATATTATCAGTATGCTAGTGTGGCGCTTACCACGGCCTGACTGCTCCCAGCTCTTCCACCGACTCCCCCCGTTGTTCCTGGAGGCGCTTGCTGGAGTTGGAATCCCCAGTCAAAACGTGCAGTGAAATAAGGCCCAATAGAGTAGCGCAATCCCGGTCCAATACTCATTAGATGCCAATCCACCGAGGTGGTGGTATCGGAGTTTTCTTGTAGCACCTGCCCATAATCGAAGAATCCCAGAAGAATAAGCTGATCAGGAAACCGACCGTCCCCCAAGATTTGTCCGAAACTGATGGGCGGAGACCGCAGCTCGACGTTCGTCATGTAAGCATTATCGCCATTGGCCGAACGCTGATCATATCCACGCACCGTGTCATAGCCCCCAATACCGAAACTCTCTGTCGGCATAAGGGTTCGATTCGATTGTTGGATCTGGAGATTTCCCACTAGGCTAATGCCTTCGGGTAGACGGAAAACCCGGTTCAAAAGAAACTTCCCGTAGATGTAGTTTGCGGTCGCACCACCATTGATTTGCTGAAAGCTCGCATTGGAATTATCCCCCGTCGCCCCACCTGGACTAGCAAACCCAACAAGCTCCAATGCAGTCGATCCAAAAGGATCCGTCATTGTCGCTGTATACCCAAAAACAAATTGGAAAATGTTATACAAACCCGCCAGGCCATTTGTACTTGGCTCTAACTGAGCCCCCGCGAAGAAAACATCGCTATTTGCCGCTTTAAAATCAAATCCGAGATAGGCCTGGTGACGAAAATCACCCTTGTTGTCTTTGAAAAGAAATGTGGGCAGAAGAATGTTGTAGCGCCCGCTTACTTGCCAGTAGTAGCTGGATAAGTCCAACTGTCCGACAGCATCGGGATTGGCCTTGGAATAACTCCCAAAAATTGTGGCCGTATGTCGCCAAGGCAAGGCCGCCGCCCAAGAAGCCGAATTCGCCTGTAATTTTGAAAAGCCTCCGCTTGTCAGATATTGGTAATCAAGCTTTTGATCCCACCCCGTCCACACATCCATCATCGTAAATCCCGTCGAGTACCGATCATAACCTAGGGTCGACACTCCAAAATTATCATACGAGACGTAGGGGCGCAGAGGAAACCGATCGGTCACTTCCAAGACCACATCCGTGGAACCCGCCTTGGATCCAGGCGCCAAGGATGTCTGGACCTGACGAAACGGATTGGCATTAAGCCAAGCGACATCGTCCCCGAGTGCAGGCAACCCGATCTCATCATCAGACCGAAGACGAACCTCATCAGCCAGATTCTTCGAATTGAAATAACGATTCCCCTCAACCCGCACTTCACCCAATCGACCCGAAAGAATCAGAATTTGGATTACCCCTCCGCGTATCTCCTGCTCAGGGACGATAACGGTTGCGACCATCCTTCCTGTCGAAGCAAGCCACTCATTCACCTTTTTCCTTATCTCGCTCAAAGTTTTTATCGAAACTGGCTTATCCATATACGAAGATGCAATTTTCTCGGCTTGAGACTTACTCAAAAATGGAACCCTACTTTCCACTCCCTGGAACTCGGGAATTCCTAAGGGCTGGATTTGTGCAGGATCACCAAGAAAGATCAAACCCCGCAAGGAGGTAGCAAAGGGCTTAGAATTTTCTGTCTTTTGTGACGGCTGCTCCTCGACATTTAAAATAGGCGGATGCGGATCCAGGCGTAAGGGATCCGTTCCATAATCTTGATACGCTTGGCCATACTCCAAAGAGGGGCCCATACGCGCAGGCAGTGAGGAACCCTCCGCCCGCCTGCGGAATACCCTCTCAGTGGTAGTGAGAGATTGATTGGCCTTTACCGCCATCCTGCCAGGAGGGGGCGCCGCTGGCTTAGCGGGTGGAACTGAAACCTGCACCTGGCTTTCTTTCGTAGTCGGAACGGGAGTTGGTTGCTCTGGGGGAGTCTGCTTGCCATCTTCTGGGAGCTTCTCCAGTTCCCCCTCCCGAGGAGCACGGAACCGCGGCGGCCCGCCGCGTAAATTTGTGGCCTCTGCGGTTGTGCCGATATTTTCCCATTTTACTTTGTAGCGGGTGCCATCTGGATACTCCTTAATCGCATAAAGCGTTCCGTTATCGGAAGACTCCGCACTGGCCTTTGCCAAAAGAAAAAACCCAGCAAATAGGACAAATAAAATAATCATTGGGCCCTGCGCCCATGACTCCGGGGACGCCCTTGCTGGGCTCCAAAAACGGAAGTATGCCATGATTCATTACAACCCACCGCTCTGCGCCCGAGGCCCAAAAAGTAGTAAATTATTGGCCTAGCGAATCAGAACTTTGTGAATACTGCGAATAACTTAATTCCCCTTTTTCGCTACCAATCTTTTGAGAAACCTCCCGCGGGCCAGTGGCTTCCCCTCTCCGAGTCTCCAAATATTTTGGAAGCCGGGTCACTGGCTTTGCCTCCTTGGCTTTAATTCCTAAACCACTATCAGAATCATACTTCTGCGAGTTCATGCTTTTAAGCTCAGAAACCCCACTCTCTGGTGAGCGGTTTATCACTACCTCACCCACAAAAAGCCGAGGCAAAGTGATTCCTGTAATTGGAACAGCCGCAAGAAAAGCCTGTTGATCCGTGATCTGAAATAAGTCTGCCACAGGCAATACATCGGCCAGTTGGGCTTGATATACCGCTACTGAGCCTCCAGGTAATGAGTTGCCAACGGTGAAGGCCCCTGCCCCCGTAATCTGAATCTGCGGTGCCTGATTAAAAACGGGTACTAACCCACTAATACCTCCGTTAAATGTCGTCGGATAGTTGTCATTGGGATTAGCGGAAAATACCAGAGAACGGCCTGCGCTGGATACCAAAGCAGAGCCCCCTGCCAGATTAAGAAAGTTACCCGCATCCACTGTGACTGATCGACCTCGAATGGAGGCCCCAGCCCCAAGTCCTACGTCCTGCCCCTGGACGAGAATATTCCCAAAGGAGACCGCTGCACCGAAGCTCTGGGCAAAAGTGATGTCTCCTGCCGTTCCCGCAGTTATCACTAGATTTCTTTGCCCTCCGCTACTATTCAACGTCCCCGCAAAGTTTAAATTCCTACCGACCCCAGAGAGAGAGGCGTTCTGAGCAAATAGAAGATTAGAAGAAATCGTAACATCGGTTCCAGTAGGTGCTGTCATATCAATCTCGGGTGCATTTAAGGTAAAAGCACTTCCCGTGATCGAGGTGCCCGAGATCTGAATAATTCCTGCAGTCAAAATCCCAGGGGTGCTCAACGCAAGGCTGGAGCCTAAAATGACTGTGTTACTCCCAGCATCTAGATTGCCGTTGAGATTTATAACGCCAGATGTCTGAAAGCTGACATCATAGCTAAAGGTGGTTGCCGCGGTTCCCGCTAACTGGATGGCTCCAGATCCATCTACTCTGCCAAACGTGACGAGCCCTGTGGTGCTCAGAAACCCCGCCTCGGTACTGCTTATTTGTAGACCCACCAGGCTCGGATCACTGATCGAAATGGCACGCCCCAAGGTATTCGGCTGAATCGTGATGGCACCGCTACCCGAACTCATCGCCGCCCCAATCACAATATTATCCACCGTCAAAGTAATTGCACCCGCTCCCTCCACACTTACCGCCGCACCTGTACTCAGAGAACCAGATGTCGTCACCGAGAGCCCACCCAGGGCACTACCTCCTCCACCCACTTCGGAGGAAAATAGAATATCTCCGGTTCCTGCAGCCAAAGTCAAAGCCTGCGTTCCACGCAAAGTACTAGAGAATGTAATATTTCCTGCTGTTCCACTCACAGATCCCGTTCCCCCAGCAGTTGAAATGACTGAGGTTCCTCCAAGAAACACAGGATCGTTAAAACCAACTGCGGATCCATTCCCCCCAGAAGAAAGACCAATCGCACTGCCTCCGACTGCGGTAATCGATCCATTTAACGTAATTTGTGCTCCAGAAGTACTATCGATCGTAACTGTGCCAGCCGCCCCCCCAATACCCGATACCTGGGCCGCTCCTCCTGAAGTGTTGATCCCAGCCACCGAAACAGCTCCAAAGGCAGAGATTGCTACTGAACCGCCTGCCTGACCGACAAGACCAGTAGAATCTCCCCTAGTATCAATCGCACCCGAGACCGTAGCTAAACCTCCTGTGCTGCTAATCGAAACCGCCCCGCCCACTCCTGGAACTGCTGGAAACGTAGTTGCGCCGCCCACATTGACCGCACCGGTTGCTGCCACACCCAAAGAAGCTCCCGTAACATTACCTAACGTAATTTGAGCCCCGCTCAGGCTAACAATTCCCATCCGTATGGCAGCCCCAAGAACACCTGCCGTGAAGTTACCCGAGCCAGCCACAGCAGTCAGTCCTCGGGGAGTAGCCGTAGAATCACTATTCAAAGTAGATGAAAATGAAACACTGTTATCTGCCACCCCATCCGTATCAATAGCAAGATTCGCAGAAATCGTCGTGGGGGCGTTGAATGAGACCGTAGCACCACCTACCCCGTCATCTACCTTCAGAATAGTTCCTGCCATGCTGATACTAGTTCCTGATACATCGAAGTCCGCCAAAGACGATATGGCTCCAATACTTCCACCTAAACTCACCACACCAGATCCAGCATTCAGTGTTAGAGTGCGGTTATTGATAGCGGAATTATCTGCGTCGATTGTCGAGCCAAAGGCAATATTTGCACCCGTGGATAATCCCAAGTTCGAACTATCCACCTCCGGGGAATTTCCCAAAAGAACAGGAGAATCAATCGTTATTGTCTTAGAAGCAGTCAGAACGCTCCCATTCAAATTCGTCTGCCCGGTCGGAGCTGGATCGGTTTTGTCGGTAACAAAAGAAACGTTGTAAGCAAAAGTGGTTGTACCACTCCCTGCTAGATCAATCGTTCCCGTGCCATCGCTTTGACCAAATGTGACAAGCCCCGTGGTGGAAAGCCTAGCCAACTCCAATGCACTTACTTCCAGTACGGCGCCACTCACGGGGTCGTTGATCGAGATGCCCCGAGTGAGTGTTGTCGTACGAACTGTAATCGCTCCTGAAGTAGTGGCGACCGCCCCGGCCAAAACCAGATCATCAGCTGTCAAAAGAATCGCTCCTGCACCCGCCACCGAAACTGTGCTGCCTGTTGTCAGAATTCCCGAGCTATTGACCGTCAAACTGGCAAGTTGTGTAGCTCCCACGGCACCGCCAAAGGTCAAGTCTCCAAGACCCGCTGTGATCGTAAGCGCCCGTGACGTGCTATCACTGTTCACTGTCGAAGAAAAAACAATCGAGTTATCCGCCAAGGTTCCGTCTGTATCGATGGCTACATTTGAACCTAAGATTGTCGCTCCCGTGAGGTTGACTATTTGCGGTCCACCCCCTGTTTCATCCACCCGATAACTTGCAGCGTTTAAGAGAATCTGGAACCCCGTGATGTCCAGATCCGACAAGGCTTGGGTCCCTCCCATGATGCCCGCCAAGGTTGCTACGCCCGCTGATCCTGCATTCAACGTCAAGCCAAAGGGTCCGTCGATGGTTCCATTCAGCAATATATTTGCGCCTAACGCGACGCCACTTGTTGTATCCAGCGAAATCGATCCAGCCAGCACTGTTGGGGAAGCAAAAGTGATCACATCCCCCGTAGTGGTAATATCACCAGAAGTACTAATCCGGGAACTCCCCGTCAGGGTAACCGCCCCGTCCGCGACGATGTCTCCCGCTGCACCAATATTGAGATCCACTGCGGCGCTAAGACTGACCACACCGCCTGCCGTCGTTGTAACCGAGGCCGCCGCCAATCCAATGTTCCCGGTGGTCACATTCAACCCAGCCACCGTGTTGTAGTTCTGCGAGCCATTAAAAGTGGTTGTCCCTACACCCGCCGACTGAAGAAAGCTTGTACTTGAGATTGTCGGAACAGAAACGTTGTTCGCTGAAATAATTTGCACGCTACCAAGACGGATCGATTGGCCGACGGGGCCTGATAGAACAACATTTCCTGAGAGCCCAGCGGCTAAAGTTAAGTCATACGCCCCATCCACTGTACTTGCAAAAGTGATCACAGGGTTGCCCCCGCTACCCACATTAATCGATACGGGTCCAGTCAAAGTAAGAGCAGAGGAGAAGGTGACGTTTTGATCAGTGGTCAGAATATCCCCACCACTGAATATACCCGTGCCGGCTTGCAGGGTTACAGACCCCTCCGAAAGGATATCCGCCCCCCCGCCAAGATTCATATCGGCAGTCGTGGCGAGGTTAAGTAACGGAGTCGCTGCGCTGATGCCATGCTCAGATAGACTCATCGGACCAGAAACCGTGATCGTTCCGCCAGAGGAAGTTGAAACCATGGATTCAGCAATCACACTGGCTGAGGTTGTAAGATTACGACTGGAAGTGATAACAATGTTTCCTAGCCTGGCTCCCGCTCCAACCGCTTGCGTGAATGTGATATCACCACCCGTACCCGCACGAGTACTCATATCCCAAAAAGTTCCGTCTGAATTTGCAAGACCATCCCCGTCGAGAGCCTTTGAAAATATAATATTCGCTCCAGTCGCTGTGACTCCTCCGTTCGTCGTGTCCAGGAGCCTATCCCCTGTCAGAATCACCGCAGAGCTGAATCCCACCGCCTCTCCGGAAGTGATAATATTCCCATTGAGACGAACTTGCCCAAGGTTACCTGATAGGAACTGTAGTGAGTAAGCCTCTAGGCTCAGGTCCAGGGTTCCAACTCGGATGGGCCCCGCACCATCTGCCCGACCGATCGTGACTGTGCCAGTGACCGCGAGATTAGTCGTTAAGTCCGCCAAGGAGATAGCGACCGATCCCGTAGAATCATTCACCGCGATCGAACCAAGAACGGTGCTGGCCTTAAAAACAGCATCTTGCGCCGTAACCAGAGCCCCTAAACTAATGACTCCTGCTGATTGCAAGGTAACCGTCCCAGTACCACCTGCCTTGATGGCAGCGGACGTCGTGAGTGATCCAGCACCACTCGCGTCCGCATCTGCTAATAGCAGAACATTAGCAACCCCAGAGCTGCTAGAGAGATCAATTGCACTGTTAACAATAATATTGTTCGCCGCACTCAGAGTTAGAGAAGTGTTAGCGTTTACTGTAGTAACTACAGCATCAGCCACTGTAATGTTTCCTGCCTGAGACCCCGTACTTCCAGTTGTGATTTGAACATCCGTTCCTCCATTAAGAGTCGAAACGATTGTTGTGGCGCTTACCGTGGCACTATCCGCAATTGGAACGAAGACACCTCCGCTGAATGAACCTCCAGTGGTAGCGGAAGAAATCGTCACATTTCGCGGATCTAAGAGCCATAGCCCGGCAGTACCTTTAGCGGCCCCTGCATCCACAAATCCCATAGCCTGTAAGTTGTCTTTGGAGGATGTTTCGATGAATCCACCATTTCCTCCCTCCGTTCCACCCCGAGCAAACAATTCTCCATAAAATCCGGTGTATTCATCCGACCAGAGAATAATTTTCCCACCATCTCCATTGGCCATCGCATCCGCCACGATTTCCGCGTCCTTGCCCATGAATGTGGCTTGAGCGTTCTTCACCTCCGCCTTTTTCCCCTGATAATCGCCACCCAGCAAAACTTCTCCACCTCCCGATCCCCCCGATGCACTCATCTTTCCCTCAAGAAAACCCACCCGCTGCCCCGTCACAACCAATCGCCCGCCTTGGCCCGAAACAGAGCTAACATCCAACTCTCCTCGAACCATTGAAGTTCCCTGCGAATCAATTGTGATCGCGCCTCCCCCAGACCCGACCCCCGAACCGGATGCCGTCAAAATCGAGCCTAAATCTAATTCCACGTCCGCCCCTCGCAACTCAATCTGACCGCCACTCTCATCGCTATTTTTAGCCAGCATCGTGCCGGATTGCAGAATCTTTCCGCCCGGTGCTGACAGCACCACGGTTCCATCCTGTCTCGTGACAAACCCAGTAGCCTCCACCAGTCCGCTCTGCTGGATCGCCAAGGCATAGATATTTCCATTCGCCTCAAGGTTGACTCGAGCGGCACGAATGATCCCCTGCTGATCAATCCCAACACCTGCTCGGCTACCCGAGGTGGATGAATCCATATCGATTCTTACTCGGATGGGTCCACCAGTATCTTGTTCCAGGTAAAATCGACTGCCTGCATAGAGGCCGACAGTGCCTTGAGGTGCCTCGAGCTTCCCAAGGTTTTCAACATGCTTGGATAGGAGGTGAATCGAACCACCATCAGCGCGAATCGTCCCCTCGTTGCGAATCCCCGCATCGGACGCCGCCACCATCGACAATGCCTCTCCCCTCATGAAACTAGATGGGTTAGCTTCGGCCGTTGTCGCAAGAAAGCTTGAGGCATTAATCACTGCTCCTTGACCCACAAAAATTCCATTCTGATTCATCAGGTAAACCTGCCCGTTGGCCTGAAGAGCACCTAGCAGTTGAGATGGGGAACTTGAGGTGACCCGGTTCAACACCGCAGAGGAAGCACTGGGCTGGATAAATCGGGTCGTCTCGTTCGGTTGAATGGAAAAATCCCGCCAGTTGATCACCGCTCGATCGCTGGTTTGTACAACTTGGAGGGTTGCTCCCGCTTGCGAAATCGCTGCCTGCCCACCCACCACCACACCGCCCTCCGGGTTCCCAAGTGAAATACTTGAGCTAAAACAAAATATAGCTAACCCCATGCACGCCCACGAAATCGGGTACCCATAGATTCCATCCCTGTCCATCTACTGGAATTAAAACAACCCGGGAGATATTAAAACCTCAATCCCCCTGTGCCACCAACCAATGGGAGAGAACTTGCGAATCGTTGGTGATATCTTTTCCTGAAAAAAGTGCCCTTTTTAGCTTGAGGCTCAACTTATTAATGGAGATGTCTTTAAAAAGGCAAAGCTCCGATCCTAGATGAAATAGATCTGATGGATCCCAAGAGAGAGATCCGTCAAATCCCTAATTAGTCGTATTATTTGTGCTTAGCTTTTGAATCACCAAAAGATAATCCGATGCTTTAGCATTCGCGTAGCGCGTAATCGTCGCGGGTCCAACCAGCACGGTACCGCAAGGATTCTCGGTACTATCTGCTTTGTTGAGTTTGGTATAAAAAACATTCGTGGTGTAGGAAAGGTTCAGTCCCCCTGGCAAGGCATACAGCGTGTTTAACCCATTTGCAGAAGATGTTTTGGTACCCCATGTGATGATTTCCCAAACCTCGGCCGTTGGAATCACAATATTACTCACCCCATTGGAGGCCCAAGTAAAACTTCGGTAGGTTTGTGCTTGTCCAAGGGATACAAAAGAAACTAGAAAGAAAAAAACGATCCCCGAAATACCAAAGCGAAACTTCATCTTCTACAACTAATGAGCTAGGCTTAGGAGTCAAGCAGTGGTTCTATTTCCGGCCCCACCCCCCCCACCCACCAAAAAACCACCCCTCAACCCCTTGACCCGCAACCACTTCCATGGGGTCGTAGTTCTTGTAACCCGCTGATTACCAATTCCTTGCATGAGCGATTTTTGAAATTGGGGTCGTAGGTCTAAATTTCACGATGACGCTCCTACATTCTTGGGAATGTAGGAACGACGACTCACCTCGTCTTTTCTGCTCCTTTCTGATATTATTCCCTAATGTCCCTCGACTCCTCCTCTTACCTCAATCGTGAGCTCAGCTGGCTTGCCTTTAATCAGCGCGTCCTCGAAGAGGCCCAAGATCCATCCCAACCCCTCCTCGAACGACTCAAATTCCTCACCATCGTCAGCTCCAATCTCGATGAGTTCTTCGAAATCCGCGTCGCCGCCCTCAAACAACTGGTCGAAAACCGTAGTGACGTCTATGGACCCGACGGTCTCCGACCCCCCGAAACCCTCGCCGCCATCCGCACCCGCGTCCTCAAGCTTTTCGCCGATCAGTACTCCCTTCTAGAAGAAACGCTCCTCCCTGAACTGTCCCGCCAAGGAATCCATCTACGCCCCATTAAAAATATCGGGGAAACAAGGATCGCCTGGGCTCGCGATATGTTCCTCCGCGATATTCTCCCCATCCTCACCCCACTCGCCGTCGATCCCAGCCACCCCTTCCCTCAGCTTCTCAATAAATCGGTCAATCTCGTCGTCCTCTATACCCCTCACGGACACCAAGAATCTACCCGACATGCCTTTGTCCAAGTACCCCGAGGAATTCCTCGGCTCATTCCTTTGCCCTCCGAGGATCCTACCCAAAAAGAGTTTATCCTCCTCTCCGATCTCGTCCGCCACTTCGTCAGTGAAGTCTTTCCCGGAACCAAGGTCATTGGGGCTTGGCCCACCCGCATTACCCGCAATAGCGAACTCTATATCGACGAAGAAGAAGCCCACAACCTCCTCCTCACCATCGAAGAAGAACTCCAAAAAAGAAACCGTGGAGCAGCCGTTCGCCTCGAACTCAGCCTCGATTGCCCCGTAGAAGTGGAAACCTACCTCCTCGGTCACCTCCACCTTTCGCCTCACGATATTTATCGCGTCGCTTGGCCCCTCAATCTCACTCAGCTCTTCGCCCTCACCGAAGAAGGTCGGAGCCATCCCGAACTCCACGATCCGCTCTTCACCCCAACTATTCCTTCTTCCCTCCCCGCAGGTCCCCACACTTTTGATTCGATCCGCAAAGGAGACATTCTTTTGTTTCACCCCTACGAAAGCTTCCAACCCATCGTTTCCCTTTTAGAACAGGCCGCTATCGACCCCCAGGTTCTTGCGATTAAAATGACCCTCTATCGCACCAGCGGGGACTCCCCCGTTCTCAATGCTCTCATCGCCGCCGCCCATAACGAGAAACAAGTCACCGTCCTCGTCGAACTCAAAGCCCGTTTCGACGAAGCCAATAATATCGCTTGGGCCCGAAAAATGGAAGAAGCCGGCATTCACGTGGTCTACGGTTTGGTTGGACTCAAAACCCACTGCAAAGTCCTTCTCGTTGTCCGCCGCGAAGAGGGCCACCTCGTCTCTTACCTCCACCTCGGCACGGGTAACTACCATCCTCGCACTGCTCGCTTCTACACCGATTTCAGCCTCCTCACCTCTCGCCTCTCCTTGACCGCAGAAGTCGCCACCCTTTTCAATGTTCTCACCGGCATGGCCGAAGCCACTCACTTTGACGAACTCCTCGTCGCCCCATTTAATTTAAATACAAACCTTCTCGAACTCATCCACCGCGAATGCGCCCACCACCGCGCAGGTCGACCCGCAAGCATCTTCATCAAAGCCAACGCCCTCGTGGATAAAGAGATTATTCACGCCCTTTACCAAGCGTCCCAAGAGGGCGTCCCCATCCAACTCCTCATTCGTGGCATCTGTTGCCTCCGCCCCGGCGTTCCTGGCCTCAGTGATAACATCACCGTTCGAAGTATCGTCGATCGCTTCCTCGAACACAGCCGCATCTACGTTTTTCACAACGCCGGAGATCCCCATATTTACCTCGGCAGCGCCGATCTCATGCCTCGTAATCTCCACCGCCGAGTCGAAGTCGTTTTCCCCATTCTCGATATCGAACTTCGCCGCCAGTTCCTCGAAATCATTGTCCCAGGATACCTCGCGGATAACGTCAAATCCCGCTTCCTTCATCCCGATGGACGCTACACCCGATCCTCACCTCCTCCCGCAACTCCCCTCCGCCGCGTTCAGCAGGAATTTCTTCTGCGCTACGCCCCTCAATCGGCCAGCATCCCCCGCATCACCCCATCGATGGGACCCCGTGAGACTCAGGACTCTTCCGCCACCGCTTGAGCTTTTGGTTTTAGCACCGCCACCGGCGTACTGCCCCCCACCACCGCGGCCAGATCGATGTGCTTCGCCACCACCTCCTGAATCATCTTAATCTTTTCCTTGTCCCCTGGATCTGTCTTCACCGTCATTCTCTCAATTTTTGCCGCCACCGTATAACTATCTCCGACCGCTGCCACCGTCGGCAAACCCCGCTCGTGAAGCATTTTGATCAGCCCAGCTTGGGGTCTTAGCCCGTCCGTTAGAATAATCCCCGCCGGCTTTGCTTCGTTATTTCCTTTCAGCTGGAACTCCAACGCCGCCAACAAAAGATCCTCCCGATCCCCAGGCGTAATCAAAAGAGCTCCTGGATTCAGCTGATCATTGAGCCGAGCCGCCGTCATCGCCCCCACCGCCACCGATCGCACCTTTCTTCTCTTAAAAGTTTCTCCCGAGAGAAACTCCCCCCCCAACTCCATGCAGACTTGCCCCAGTGTAGGACGCCGCAACTCCCCTTGATAAGGCAACATCCCCAATATCGGTAGACCCATCCGCCCGAATGCTTTCTCCGCCCAAGGCCGCAACGCCTCCATCTTCGCCGGCAAAACCTTGTTCAAGACCACCCCCACCACCTTCACCCCATGCTTTTCAAAAAGCGCCATATTCAAACTCACCTCATCCACCGGACGACCCACCCCACCCGTCGTCACCAAGATCACTTGGCTTGCCAACAACTTCGCCACCTGCGCATTCGAGAGATCCAAGACACTCCCCACCCCCGCATGGCCCGTTCCCTCAATCAAAACAAAATCATGCTCCCACGCCACCCGATTAAAAGCGGTCACGATCGTCTCCTTCATCCCAGGCAAATCCCCTCTCTCCAAATACTCCCGCGTGAACATCCGATCCACCGCAATTGGTGACATCGCCTCAATCGGCAACTTCACTCCATAAGTATTGCTCAGCAAAACCGAGTCCTCGTCCACCTTCTTTCCAGCCACTTCCACAAATCTCTGCCCAACAGGCTTGGTATAACCAATCTTTTTAAACTTCGCCGATAAAGCTGCGTACAACCCCAAACAACAGGTCGTCTTCCCATCATCCTGTCGGGTCGCCGCCACGAAGATTCGTGGCGTCACCATGTTCAGCTCCATTCGCCTTTACCTTCCGCGCGCCACCACCGGCGAGGCGGGTTCTGGATACAATTTCCGATACTCCACCGCCAATAATCCCACAATCGCCGCCACCCCCAAAACCTCCTCCTCATCCGCTCCCCGACTAATCTCCGCCGCAGGTAAACGCAGCCCCAAAAGAATATTCCCATACGTTCGCACTGACCCGAAATGCTGGATGCTTTTAATCGCAATATTGCCCGCACCCAAATCAGGGAAAACCAAACAGTCCGCCCTCCCCGCTACCGTCGAGCCTTTTGCCTTTAAAAGTGCTTTCTGCGGATCCAAGGCCGCATCAATTTGTAACTCCCCATCAAATTCAGCCCTCAGGCCAATTCGG